>NZ_JBXAHL010000018.1:0-152544 GCF_058795055.1 Cupriavidus sp. GW823-FHT06D04
CGCCACGGCATCGAGGCCAGCTTCGGTGCCGCCATGCCGATCGAAAAGCGTCTTGCACTGAAGGCTCAGTTCCCGGATGCCGAGCACCCGGTTGTGCGCACCCATCCTGAAACCGGAGAGAAGATCCTGTTCGTCAACGGAAGCTTTACGACGCACTTCACCAATTACAACGTGCCCGACAACGTGCGCTTCGGCATCGACAAGGCGCCGGGTGCCGCCAATTTGCTGAACTACCTGGTCAGCCAGGCTACCATCCCCGAATACCAGGTGCGTTTCCGCTGGAAGAAAAACAGCGTTGCGTTCTGGGACAACCGTTCAACCCAGCACTACGCAGTGATGGATTACCCCCCGTGCCACCGGAAGATGGAGCGCACCGCCATCATCGGTGACGCGACTTACTGAAAGATCGACGTGATCGGTCGGGCATCTGAACCCCGCTTTTGGCTATGGCGAGTGGCCGCAGGCCGAAGCGTTCATGCGCAAACGCTCGTGATCGGGCTTCACTAGGGGCCTGCCGCACCGGTAGTCACCCAGCCAGTTGCGCGGCCAGGTGACTGCCGTATTACTCTGGCTGGTAGTTTATGGACTTCAGCAGCGCGGCCTGTTGCTGGTATGCCTGCTTCAGGTCCGCCATCATCTCTTCCGAGGTGACGGCATTCCCCTGCTCCATGCCCATATCCTTGACGCGGTTCTGCACCCCGGGTTGCTTGAAGTACGCCAGCGTCGCCTCGCGGATTTTTTGCTGGACTGCCGGAGCGACATCCGGGCGCGACCACACGGCGAACCAGCCTGCCTGCGCCAGCTGCGGGTAGCCGAGCTCCTTGAACGTAGGCACATCCGCCAATGCGGAAATTCGGCTTGGATAGGCCACCGCAATCGCTTTGATCTTTCCCGCCTTGATCAGCGGCAATGAGGTAGTCACCCCATCGAACATCAGCGGCACGTGGCCGCCCATCAGGTCGTTCAACGCCGGAGGCGAGCCCTTGTAGCCAACATGCCGCATTGGCACGTGGGTGAGTTGCCCGAGCAGTATGCCCGAGGTGTGGCCCCTCAATCCCGCAGCGTAAGACGCGAAAACCAGGCCGTCCTTTTGCGATTTGCCGTAGTCCACCAACTGCTTCAGGTTGGATACAGGCACATCCTTGTTGGCAACCAGCACCAACCCCGTCCGGCTGACCTGGGCCAGGGGCTTCAGGTCGGCAAAGGGCTTGTAATGGACCTTGTAGGCCAACGGCGCTTCGCTCACGACGCCGCCCTGGATGACCAGAAGGGTATGACCATCCTTGCCGGTGGCCTGCAAATCGCTGATCGCCAGCGCGCCGGCGGCACCAGGCTTGTTTTCTACGATAACCGGCTTGCTCCATGCCTTCTGCAGGCCTTCCGCCAGCAGCCGCGCCAAGGCGTCGGCGCTGCCGCCGGCAGGCCCTCCAACCACCAGGCGGATCGGCTTGCTTGGCCAATCCTCCTGGGCCTGAGCCACGGGCATCCCGCCGACGACACCAACTCCGATCGCCAAGGCGTATCCGCGCCACCATAAGTTATTGGTCCGCTTCCTCATGTCTGTACCTCTTGATTGCCGTCATTTCTCCATTCTCGGATCGCCCCGCGTCAACCGGCTTGACCGATCACGACAAGTTGTTGTCGTTTCGCCCAAACAGAGGGAAAACCCTGCTCGCAGCATCGGCCACACGGCGATCGAGGTCTTGAGGGTCCACGGCAGCAAGGCGAAAGAACGGGACCCATACCGTCGCGGGTCCCGCCTTCGGCAATCACATGGTGGGTCGAGGATGCCCGGCCATCAGTCCCCCCCAGGGCTCTTTACATGCATTCGGCCTTGCGCAGGAAGCCCTGGTGGCCACCGTTACGATTGGGTGCGAAGCCATTCTTCTGAAGCGTCTCTTCCACCGTGTCGTAGAAGACCCCAAGCTGCAAGATCTCCCGGGTCTGCTGCGCCGTCGCGATGGGGCGACCAAATTCGCCGGCGATACGCACCAGCTGCTTGATCTGTTCGACGGTGCTCATCTTTCCCGTGCGGGTCTGGTTCCAGAGTACGTCCTCGATGCCGCACCGCACATGCAGGCCCAAGGCCATGCCGATCATGTTGATGGGAAGCACATTCAGCACCGAACTCTCCACCGTTACCACGGCTCCGTCCGGCACAGCTCGCAGAATATTTGCCAGGTTGTAGATGTTCGCCTGATCCATGCCGCCGCTGATAGCCACCCAGTTCATCACCAGCGGGCCCTTGTAGACGCCGCGGCGAATCATCCGCTCAATCGTTTCAAAGCTGTTGATGTTGTAGCACTGAAACTCACTCTGAATTCCGGCGGCGGTCAGACGTCGAACGTGCTCCTCGAACCAGCTGGGATTCGAGGGCACGACCATGTCCTTGTAGGTATCGTAGAGGTGCGCGAACCCTCGCGACAGTCCCTTGAAATCATCCACACCAGCATGCTCCGTCACATTCATCTGCGAGGTGTTGACGGTCACCGTCACCTGGTCGGGCTTCGGATCGAGTTCGGCCAGCATATGCCGCGTGTCATCGCTAAGCCATTTGGCGCCTTGGCCCTCTTCAGGCGCGAAGCTGATAGAGCCTCCCACCTGGATGACCATCTCGGGACAGGCCTTGCGCACGCCGGCGATCAGCTCATTGAACTTGGACAGGCGCTTGCTGCCCTTGCCGTCCTCTTCGCGCACGTGCAGATGCAGCACTCTCGCACCGGCTTCGTAGCAATCCACCGCCTTCTGGATCTGATCCGCCATGGTGACAGGGATATCTTCCGGGAAGTCTGACGGGATCCAGCCCGGCGCATAGGGAGCGGCGGTGATGATCAGAGGCTGCTGGTTCTCGGGATACAGGTGGCCGTCAAGGAAGTTCATGTTGATGGATCTCCGGGTTGAGATGTGAATCTTGAGAATGTCGAATTGGATGAGAGAGCTGCGTCGTGCTGTCAAATCACGAAAATCGACGAGCCGGTGGTCTTTCGAGACTCCAGGTCCCGGTGTGCCTGCACTGCATCCTCCAGGGCATAGCGCTGATTTATCCCGATGCGGATGCGGCCAGCCGCCACGTGGCCGAACAGCTCACCTACCAGTTCCGCCTTCTCGGCAGGATCGGCGATATAGTCGGCCAGGCCCGGGCGCGTCAGGAATGCCGAGCCTTTGCGGGCCAGAATTGCCGGATCGAACCCGGTGACCGGGCCGGAGGCGAAACCCACGCACACCAGCAAGCCGCGGCGCTTGAGGGAGTCCAGCGAGGACATGAAGGTGTCCTTGCCCACGCTGTCGAAGACCACGTTCACGCCCACGCCGTCCGTCAGTTCCCGCACGCGCTTGGCCACGTCCTCATGGCTGTAGTTGATGGTGTGGTCACAGCCGTGGGCGCGCGCCACTTCGGCCTTGGCATCGGTGGAAACCGTGCCGATCACCGTCAGCCCCAGCAATTTGGCCCACTGCGAAACAATCAGGCCAACACCACCTGCCGCGGCATGCAGCAGGATGGAGTCGCCCGCCTTGAAGGGGTAGATCCGGCGCATCAGGTAGGCCGCTGACAAGCCCCGCATCGTCATGGCCGCCGCGACTTCGCAACTGATTGCCTCCGGCAGCTTGATCAGCGGATCGGCAGAGATCAGCCGGTCCGTGCTGTAGGCGCCCAGCGTGTTGGTAAATCCCGTATAGGTCACACGGTCCCCGACCGCCAGATGGCTAACGCCGGCACCGACGGCCTCGATCACGCCAGCAGCCTCGTTGCCGATGCCGCTGGGCAGCGGAACCTTGTAAGTGCCGCTGCGGAAATAGGTATCGGCAAAGTTCAGGCCTGCCGCCACGTGGCGGACGCGGACCTCCCCCGGTCCGGGCTCACCAACGCTGCCGTCTTCAAAACGAAGGACGTCGGGTCCGCCTGTTTCATAAAACTTAACGAGTTTTGCCATGTCGTCTCCTGTGCTCTATCGAATATGACCGTTCACCTGCGGATCGCCGCTTGAATTCGCCAAAGGACAGACCGATTTGGTGACGCAGTGGATCGGTTGATGTCTGAGTGTCTTTCGCGACGATTGAATCATCTGGCAAGGCGCAACGTTCCGCTTTACCTTGCACGCCTTGAACTTTCCTTCTTGTGACAAGGATCCGCTGGCGCAGGTGCGCCAGCTCCTATTCGTCGACCTTGATCCCTGCGTCGTTGGCGATCTTCGTCCAGACTTGCAGATCGTTCCGGACGATCTCGCCCAACTGCGCGGAGGTCTTTACCGGAGGTGGCTCGAAGTTCAGTCTCTTCATCAGCGCCGCGATCTCCGGCAATGCCTGCACCTTGTTGGCCTCATCTGCCAGCCGCTTCACGATCGCCGGACTGGTTCCGGCCGGCGCGAACATGCCGAACCATCCCACCGTATTGAACTTATAGCCCTGTTCACTCATCGTCTTGACGTTGGCAAGCTGTGGCGAGCGCACGTTGCCGACAATGGCAATGCCACGCACCTTCCCCGAACGCAGGAACGGAACCGCCACGCTGGGATCGGTCCAGCCGATCTTCAGCACCCCCGAGGAAAGCTCAGTGAGCAGTTGACTGGATGTCCGATATGCGACGTGCTCGGTCTTCATGCCGGTCTGCTTCTTCAGCCATTCCATCGTCAAGTGCGCGGACGAGCCGGTGGCCCAGCTGCCATAGCTGTACTTGTCCGGATTCGCCTTCACCAGCTCGATGAGTCCTGGCAAGTCGTGCACCGGCAGATCCGGGCTAACCAGCAGCAACACCCCACCCGCGGCTGTCTGCGCGATCGGCACGAGGCTCTTCCTTGCCTCCTGGGAAACGGACTTCATGACGGCCGGCGCAACCACCATGTTGGATGCCGTTGTGTAGAGAATCGTGTAGCCGTCCGGCGCCGCCTTGAGGACGGCATTGGTCCCGATCACCCCGCTGCCGCCCGGCCGGTTCTCCACGACCACAGCCTGCTTCAGTGATTCGGAAAGGCGTTGCGCCATGGCCCGCGCCAGCGCGTCGGTTCCCGACCCGGGAGACGACGGAACGATCATTTGAATCGGGCGCGCGGGCCAGGCTTCCTGTGCCTGCACGGGCCCCGGTGCGCCCAGGGCAATGATTGCCCCGGCGCACAATGTGATGGCGAGCAGCTCTTTCAGTGATGACATCGTCGTCCCCATGTTCTTTCGACAATTTCCCAGCCTGAAAACTGATGCCAGCCCGCACCACCGTGCGGCAAGCGATTTCTAACGGCTCAGGCTATCGAGCGCCCAATCATAGCAGTCGTAATTTTTATTGTCGACATGAATATATTGGCTTGTCGTAAGGTGCCGGAATCGACTCAGTCCGGGCTCTTTCCCATTGGCGTCGTGCCCTCCGTCGGAGGCGCTTCGAAGGCGTCGAACATCAAATCGGGGGCACTGGTGTTGTGACGCGACCGGACCGTACGGCCGAATCTCACCGCGGTCGCCTGCATTGAAGTGACGGCCATCACTGGCTTCCTGATGGCCTCACCAGCCGGCCCGGTGGTCCAGGAGACTTCGCTCGCGTCTGCATTGTCGTCGGCAACATACATGGAACGCAGCATCGCAAACGGACGTTTGGCGTCATGGGCCGGAAGGAACCGGACATCGAGCGCCGTACGGATGTCGCTGATTTCAGTGATCGTGACCGTTGCCTGGCCTCCTTCCGTGAAATGCAGCCTGAAGGCCAAGGGTTGCGGCTCGATTTCTATCCGCACGATGTTGACCACCGGGCGCCCTTCCTGCTCTACCGGCCCCAGCAAGAACGAAGAGCCATATGCATTGACACCCAGATTGCGGGCCGGCAACGGTTTCGCCCGCCAGTAGCCATCGGCGGGATAGAGCACCAGGACCTCGGTACGCGTCCGGCCGGATTTCCGGAACACCTGGATCAGGTGAAAGCCGGCATCGGCCCTGCCCGCTACCGTGACCGGGACCCGATGTGGCCGCCAGAAGCTGGCGAACGTGATGCCGACAATGGCAATGTTCCTGTCGTCATGAAGGATGACCGTGCGCGGCACGAAGACATGGCGCGGATCAGTCGGGTGAGGCGTCTTGCCGAAGTTGCACCCGGAGAAATCCGGCGCGGAGCTGTCAATGCGGATGGCGTTGACGTAGGGGGGATGCAATGCCTGGATCCGGAACCTGGCAACCGCGGCGGCGGACAGAGCGAACGAGACATTGTCTTCTTCCGCACAAGGGCCTGGCGTGCTGAAGTTCTCGACCTCCACGGCCAGCCGCTGCGCGCAAGCCGGCACGGAAAGCAGCGCCAGGCACAGGGTCGCGACCAGGCGCGTTGCGCGCATGCCAGGCCCCGTGAACGGGAACGAGGCGGGAATCCATTCCCGCCGCTGCGGGCCCGTGCCTACTTGGTCCTGGGCGGCACGATCGCCGTGCCGGCGTCTGTCGTGCGCTCATGCTGCATGGTCGGCATCATGTTGCTGTTCAGGTGGAACATCACCCATAGCGAACCCGTCAGCGTGATCACCACCAGCACCAGCGTGAACATCAGCGAGAGCATGTTCCAGCCGCCCTCCGACCTGGCGTTCATGTGCAGGAAGTAGATCATGTGCACCACGATCTGCACGGCGCCGATCAGCAGGATGACGATGGCGGTGGTGGACGACTTGTCGAACACCTTTCCCATCACCAGCCAGAACGGGATGGCGGTCAGGAAGACGGACAGCACGAAGCCCGTCAGATAGCCGCCCAGCGTGGCGTGCGGCCCCACTTCCTCGTCATGTCCATGGCTGTGTCCGTGGCTGTCCAGCGTTTCGTCGTGCGCGCTCATGGCAACGCTCCCATCAGGTAGACGAAGGTAAAGACGCCGATCCAGACGACGTCGAGAAAGTGCCAGAACATCGACAGGCACATCAGCCTGCGCTTGTTGGCCGTAATCAGCCCGTGCTGCGCCACCTGGGTCATCAGCACGATCAGCCAGATGATGCCGCACGTCACGTGCAGCCCGTGGGTGCCGACGAGCGCGAAGAACGAGGTCAGGAACGCACTGCGCTGCGGCCCTGCACCCTCATGGACCAGGTGCGCGAACTCATAAAGCTCGACCGCCAGGAACCCCGCGCCGAAGACCCCCGTGATGGCCAGCCAGATCTGGGTGCCGGCGATGCGGTTCTGCTGCATCTGCAGCATGGCAAAGCCGTAGGTGATCGACGACAGCAGCAGGAACGAGGTGTTCAGCGCCACCAGCGGCAGCTCGAACAGCTCTACCCCGCTCGGTCCCCCCGCATACTCCCGGCCCAGCACGCCATACGCGGCGAACAGGCACGCGAATATCAGGCAGTCGCTCATCAGGTAAAGCCAGAACCCGAGCAGCGTCCCGTTCTGCGGGTGATGGTCTTCGGGCAGGTAGAACTGGTAGCCGCCCGGCGGCGCCGTGTCCGCGGCGGCGGTGCCACTCACATGGTTGGGAAAGGTCGTGTCAGCCATGGCCTGCCATCCGTTGTGTGCGCGCCGCCTCGGTCTGGATCACCAGATCGGCCGGGAGGTAATAGTCGCGCTTGTAGTTGAACGTATGGATGATCGCGCCGATGATCGTCGCCGCGAACGCTGCCGCCGCGAGCCACCAGATGTGCCAGATCAACGCGAAGCCGCAGAGCGTGGAGAACCCCGCGAGCACGATGCCGGCCGCGGTGTTCTTCGGCATGTGGATCGGAATAAAGCCCTGCTGCGGCCGCGCATAGCCATTCTGCTTCATGTGCCACCAGGCGTCGGTGTCGTGCACTACCGGCGTAAAGGCAAAGTTGTACTGCGGCGGCGGGGATGAGGTCGACCATTCGAGCGTGCGGCCGTTCCACGGATCACCGGTCAGGTCGCGAAGCTCCTCACGGTGGATGAAGCTGACTACCAGCTGGACCAGGAAGCAGGTGATGCCGATGGCGATCAGCAAGGCGCCGAACGCAGCCAGTTGGAACCAGACCTGGTACGTTGCATCCTCGAAATGGCTCATGCGCCGGGTCACCCCATGCAGCCCGAGCCAGTACAGCGGCATGAACGCAAAGTAGAAGCCGACCAGCCAGAACCAGAACGATGCCTTGCCCCAGGACGAGACCAGGCGATAGCCAAATGCCTTCGGGAACCAGTAGGTAATGCCTGCCATCAGGCCGAACAGCACGCCGCCGATGATCACGTTGTGGAAATGCGCGATCAGGAACAGGCTGTTGTGCAAGGAGAAGTCAGCGGGCGGCACCGCCAGCAGCACGCCGGTCATGCCGCCGATCACGAACGTGACCATGAAGCCGATGGTCCAGAGCATCGGGGGCTCGAAGCGGATCTTGCCGTGGTACATCGTGAACAGCCAGTTGAAGATCTTGGCACCTGTCGGGATCGAGATGATCATGGTGGTGATGCCAAAGAACGAATTGACGCTGGCACCCGATCCCATCGTGAAGAAATGGTGCAGCCAGACCAGGTACGACAGCACGGTGATCACCACCGTGGCGTAGACCATCGACGCATACCCGAACAGGCGCTTGCGGCAGAACGTGGCAACCACTTCCGAGAACACCCCGAACACGGGAAGCACAAGGATGTACACCTCCGGATGGCCCCATATCCAGATCAGGTTCACGTACATCATGGCGCTGCCGCCCTGCTCGGTGGTGAAGAAGTTGGTGCCGGCGTAGCGGTCCAGGGCAAGCAGCGCCAGCGCCGCGGTCAGCACCGGGAACGCGGCGATGATCAGCACGTTGGTGCACAGCGCGGTCCAGGTGAAGATCGGCATGCGCATCAGCGTCATGCCGGGCGCTCGCATCTTGACGATGGTCACCAGCAGGTTGATCCCGGATAGCAAGGTCCCTACCCCGGCCACCTGCAGCGCCCAGATGTAGTAGTCGACGCCGACGTCAGGGCTGTGGATGATGCCGGACAACGGCGGATAGGCCAGCCAGCCGGTGCGCGCGAACTCGCCCACGAACAGCGACATCATGACCAGGATGGCACCGCCCGTGGTCATCCAGAAGCTGAAGTTGTTCAGGAACGGGAAGGCCACGTCGCGGGCGCCGATCTGCAGCGGCATGACGAAGTTCATCAACCCCGTGACCAGCGGCATGGCCACGAAGAAGATCATGATCACGCCGTGCGCGGTAAAGATCTGGTCGTAGTGGTGCGGCGGCAGGTAGCCAAGGTTGTCGCCGAACGCGACGGCCTGCTGGATGCGCATCATGACCGCATCGGCAAAGCCCCGTAGCAGCATCACGATGCCCAGGATCACATACATGATGCCGATCTTCTTGTGGTCGATGCTGGTGAACCATTCCCGCCACAGGTAGCCCCAGAGGCGGTAGTAGGTAAGCGCTGCGACCAATGCGCCCCCGCCGAGCACCACCACGAGGAAGGTGCCGAGCAGGATGGGTTCATGCAGCGGGACGGCCTCCCATGAAAGACGGCCGAAGATCAAATTGGCGAGTTCCGAGCGCTCGGGCATGTTTGTCACCTGGGGCCTGAATTAACCAACCATGGCCGATGGGGCTGGCCAGTACCGCAAGGGAAGATCCGGATCCGCGCCTTACTGCAGCAGCACCCGGCCGTCATTGCGCGCGAACACCGGTGCTGTGGCCGGGGTGTTGCGCGCCGTGCAGACCGCGCCGGACGGGTCGAATTTTCCGCGGCTGCGGTCAAGCGCCATGGTGTCTGCCACGCACGGCCCGCCGCCCACGCAACGGTTCAGGATCAGGTCGTAGAGGCCTGGCGCCACGCTGGCATAGCGTTGCACCGCTTCACGCTCGCTGGGCTGCGCGAGCTTGAGGTAGGTGTCCGTGGACAGCCCCTGGCCCGATGACTTGACCTGCTGGATCCAGCGCTCGAAGTCCTCGCTCGACAGCCCGTGGAACTTGAAACGCATGTGCGAGAAGCCCGCGCCGCTGTAGTTGGCGGAGAAGCCTTCATACACGCCGGACTTGTTGATCACGGCATGCAGCTTGGTTTCCATGCCGGGCATGGCGTAGACCATGCCGGCCAGCGACGGGACGAAGAATGCGTTCATCACCGAGGTGGCGGTGATGCGGAAAGCGATGGGCCGGTCGACCGGTGCAGCCAGCTCGTTGACGGTGGCGATGCCCTGCTCGGGATACAGGAACAGCCACTTCCAGTCCATCGCCACCACCTCCACCGTCAGCGGCTTCACGTCCGCCGGCACCGGCCTGCCTGGTTCGACCCGCGTCAGCGGGCGGTAGGGATCGAGCTGGTGGGTGCTAACCCAGGTCACGGCGCCCAGCGCGATGATGATCAGCAGCGGCGCGGCCCAGATCGCCAGTTCAAGCACCGTGGAGTGGTCCCAGTCGGGGTTGTAGGGCGCGTCGGTTGCGCTTTCCCGATAGCGCCACGCAAACAGCAGCGTGAGGATGATCACCGGAACGATGATCAGCAACATCAGGCAGGTGGCGATGATGATCAGGTCGCGCTGGCGCACGGCCATGTCTCCTGATGGCGCAAGCAGCACTGCATTACAGCCGGCCAGGCACGCCAGCATGACTGCGGCGGCACACCGAAGCAGTAATCTTCCCTGCACACGTCTTAGCGGCACTACAGCGTCGAAGCGGCCCATAGTCTCGGATGTGGCGTCTGAGGAATATCGGCAAACTGCCGGTGAATCACCTTTCGTTTTTCTATGGCAGTTTAGGCGCTATTCTTGTCAGTGCGAGACTTAAGAGCCAATTTCATCCGAATGGGGTCGGCTCCACGTGCAGTATCGAAGCACTCCTGCCAGAAGGAGACTTGACGATGGCCAGCCTCACCCACCAGCATCGCGCATCGCCGACTGCACCTCCGGCGCCCGGCCACCACCAGGTGGCACCCGCCGAGATCGCCACCGGGGTGGTGATCGGACGCGCCTCGGAGTACTTCGACTTCTTCGTGTACGGCATCGCCTCCGTGCTCGTCTTCCCGGCGGTCTACTTTCCGTTCGCGGGCGAGCTGGCCGGGCTGCTCTACAGTTTCACGATCTTCTCGTTTGCGTTCATCGGGCGCCCGTTCGGCACTGCGCTGTTCATGCGCATCCAGCGGCGTTGGGGCCGGGGCATCAAGCTGACGGCGTCACTGTTCCTGCTCGGTACGGCCACGGTGGGGATTGCGTTCCTGCCGTCGTACGCGTCGATCGGTGCCGCGTCGATCTACCTGCTGGCGCTGTTCCGCTTCCTGCAGGGGATTGCGTTCGGCGGGTCGTGGGACGGGCTGCCGTCGCTGCTGGCGCTCAACACGCCGGAGAACAAGCGCGGCTGGTATGCAATGGTGGGCCAACTCGGCGCGCCCACCGGCTTTATCATCGCCAGTTCGCTGTACCTGTTCCTGCATGCCAGCCTGACCCCGCCTGAATTCATCGAATGGGGCTGGCGCTATCCGTTCTATGTGGCCTTCGCCATCAACGTCGTGGCGCTGTTTGCACGGCTGCGCCTGGTGGTGACCCATGAATACACGCAGCTGCTCGAAGAAGACGAGCTGGAGCCGATCAGCACCTTGCAGATGGTGAACGCGCAAGGCTTCAACATCTTCCTGGGGGCCTTTGCTGCGCTGGCCAGCTATGCGCTGTTCCACCTTGTCACGGTGTTCCCGCTCTCCTGGGTGATCCTGCACCGCACACAGGACATCTCTGACGTGCTGGCCGTGCAGATCGTGGGCGGCTTCATCGCGTTCATCGGCACGCTGCTATCCGGCTGGATCGCGGACCGCATCGGCCGGCGCACCACGCTGGCGGCCATGGCCGTGCTGATCGGCATCTTCAGCCTGGCAACGCCGTGGCTGCTCGGTGGCGGCGCCACCGGCCAGGACACCTTCATCCTGGTCGGATTCGGCCTGCTGGGCCTGTCGTACGGGCAGGCTGCGGGCGTGGTGACGTCAAACTTCGAACGCCGTTTCCGCTACACCGGGGCCGCCCTGACCACGGACTTCGGCTGGCTGTTCGGCGCCGCCTTTGCGCCGCTGGTGGCGCTGGGCTTGTCATCGCTGTTCGGCCTGGCGGCGGTCAGCCTCTACCTGCTGTCTGGCGTGATCGGCACCCTGGGAGCGTTGCGCATCAGCCGCGCGCTCGGGACACCTGACCAATGACTGCGGTCATGGCCTGCGCAAGGCCATGACACATTCCCCCCTGGATCTTGGCGCCAGGCGCCCAGGCGCCGTGCATGGCGGATAATGCGCTTTTTTACAAGCGCCCCATCCCCATGCACGCAAGCAGCAACACCACTGGACGCATCGACTGGACAACGCTGTTCCTGCTTACCTTCCCGCCCCTGAGCTGGGCCGGCAATGCCATCGTCGGCCGCCTGGCCGCCGGCACGGTGCCACCCATCACGCTGAACTCTGTGCGCTGGGTGCTGGCCGGGCTGCTGCTGGCACCCTTTGCCTGGCGCGGCGTGATCGAGCACCGCGCGGCACTGCGCCGGCACGCCGGCGTAATCACCACCCTGGGCGTGCTTTCGATCGCCAGCTATAACGCCCTGCAGTACCTGGCGCTGACTACATCGACACCGATCAACGTGACGCTGATCGGCGCATCCACGCCGCTGTTTCTGATCGTGATCGGCGCGATCTGTTTTGGCGAACGGGTGAAGCCATGGCATGTCGCCGGAGCGCTGCTGTGCATGGTCGGCGTGACCTTCGTCCTGGTACGCGGCGAGCTGGGCCGGCTCGCCCAGCTGGACCTGGTCGCCGGCGACCTGTTCATGCTGGCCGCCACCATTGCCTGGAGCGGCTATACCTGGCTGCTGCGCAAGCAGCGCCCCGCCGTGCCCCTGCCCGTGCTGCTGTTCGCGCAGATCGTCACCGGCGTACTGGCAAGCGCGCCCGTGACAGCATGGGAGCTGATGACGCTGGACCAGCCCCTGCAATGGAACGACAAGGTCGCGGCCATCCTGCTCTATGTAGCAACCATTCCTTCGCTGCTCGCCTACTTTGCCTGGGACCGCGCCATCGCCCGCGCGGGCGCTCAGTTGCCGGTGTTCTTTATCACCCTGACACCGGTGTTCGCCGCCCTGCTGTCGACACTGCTGCTGGGCGACTGGCCCCGCTGGTACCACGCAGTGGGGCTGGCCGCGATCGCGGCGGGGATCTGGCTGGCGCAGCGGCGTTGAGGGGGCCGGCCGGTTCGCGCCAGGGAACAGGCATGCCCCGGGTGTTTCAATCCTGAATCAGTCTTGCCGCGGCTGCACTAGCCTGTTTGCATGATGGGCTCGCGCTCCCTGGTGCACTACCCTCGCAGTAGAGCTCACACCACTGAAGCCGGGGGGAATCATGGGTGAACGGAATTCGCGCGGGCGACATGCGCAGGCTGACCTTGCACTATGCGAGGCGCCAGCAGAAGACATCGAAGCTGAATCAGCGCCACCACGGCGCACCCAGCAACCCAGGACCACGCCCGCGGTGCATCCCGGCACTTCCGACCTGTCTTTCGTGACTGGCCGCCGGGAGCCTCCTGCCGCAATGAGCCGGCTCACGGGTGCGGACGATCCGATGTTGGGCTGCCTGCTGTTGCTGAACCGGGCCTTGCAACGGACGGTGCCTTCAGCGGTCCTGCTGGAAGGGCTGCCGCTGGACGGGCAGGCCCTGACGTTGCCGCTGCTCTGCGCCGCGGCGGCGCGCGCCGGCTTGTCAACCCGGCTGGCGGAACGCGAGCTCGACGATATCCCGGATACCTCGATACCGGCCATCCTGTTGCTGGACAAGAACAGGCCGTGCGTACTGCTGCAGCGCTGCGAGCACGGCCGGTTTCTCGTCGCCCTGCCAGGTTGGGGCGGTGGGGTGCAGGAAGTCAGCCGCGAGGAACTGCTGGCCCAGTACAGCGGGCACGCCGTCTTCGCGCAGCCCGCGCTGCAAGCGGACGTGGCAGCGGCTACGGAGCCGGCACAGCCGTGCCCGTTGCCCGTCGACGCGATGCGGCCATCATGGCGGTGCCGTTGGGAGCGGCTACTTGCCGCGACGCTCAGGGTACTATGCCTGCGGGGCAGGCTGCCGGCTGACGACGTGGCCCGCGCTGGTGGCTAGCGCGGCGCTGATGAAACATCAGCATGTCGGCGATGCCGACGTGTTGTCCGAACTGCTCCGCCAGATCCCCACCGATAGGTCATGTTGAGCGGAAACCGCACGTCGTAGCGGTGGCCCACGTCATCGATCAGGCCGGCCGGGGCCCTCCCCGATCCGCACTGTCCCGGTATGCAACAGGTCAAGCTGAACGGGCTGCACGCAGTCGTTCAACATGCCAGGCACCACGGAAAAAATGAAAGGAGGCAGGACAATTTGCCCTGCCTCCGCTCAGGCGCGCGTCTGCCTCCCCCGAGACAGACGCGCGCCCCATCCAACCGGCTTACTTGACGCAGGCGAGGTTGACGGCGAGGCCTCCCCAATCGGTGGCCTGGTTGTTGTCGACCTGTACCTGCAGCTTGTCGTTGTGGCTGACGGTACCGGCCGGCACCTCTTCACTGCAGTTCTGCAGGCCGTTGGTGACTTTGCAGCTCAGATCCTTGACGGGCGTGAGGGTCACTGACGCGCCGGACCCCGTCACCTTGTACACCGAGATGTCCAGCGTGCCCTGCACCTTGCCGAGTGTGCTGGCAGTGAGCGTGACCTTGGTGCAATCGTAGGGGATCACGACGCCGAAGTCCGTCGGCAACGGCACCGCCCCGCCGGCGCCGGTCATGGCATAGCGGCCGCGGCTGAGCGTGTCTGGCACGTTGAAGTTGCCGTTGTAGACGGTGCCTGTCCCTGCGGTCGCGCCCGAGGTCGGCCACTTTCCGCCCGCCTTGGGACCGTACAGCGTCGAGGTCGTGGTGTCGAAATAGAAGTCGCCGTCGACGCCGATGTCGTCGGTCGGCGCACCGCTGCCGTACAGGATGTGACCGCCATTGCCTGCAGTGCCGCCACCGGTGCCGCCGGTGCCGCCGCTGCCGCCCGGCTGGGTGACCAGCGTGACCCCTGCCGGCCACACGTCATTGGCCTTGGGCCCGTACAGCGTCCAGGTGTTGGTGTCGAGGTAGTAGTCGCCATTGTTGCCGACACTGTTGGCTGGCGCCCCCGCGCCCGTCAGGACGACGCCGCCGCCGGTGCCCGACCCGGTGCCGCCACCCATCGGGACGCCCGGTGGCCACGTGCCGTTTGCCTTGGGCCCGAACAGGGTCGAGGTGGAGGTATTGATGTAGTAGTCGCCATTGTTGCCGACGCTGTCGGTCGGATCGACCGAGCCGGACAGGATGGTGTTCCCGGCCGTGCCGGTATTGCCGGTACCCGCCACCGAAACCCCTGCCGGCCACACGCCGTTTGCCTTGGGCCCGAACAGCATCCAGGTCACGGTATTCAGGTAGAAGTCCCCGTCTTTACCGATCTCGGGCCCGGGATCGGTGGTACCCGACAGCATGGCGCTGCTGCTGGCCGCGGTCTGCGTTGTTGGCGACGTGGGTGACGTCGGCGTTGACGTTGACGTGCCGGTGCCTGGTGCTGTAGTGGCGGCAGTGGTAGAGGTCGAGTCGCCCCCGCCTCCCCCGCAACCTGCGACCGTGATGACGAGACAGGCGAGCGGCAAAGCCGCCAGCTTCATGTGGATGCGTTTCATGGATGGACCCCTTTTCCTTGGCCTTTTGAGCACGTAAAATTCGATGGCTTTGGCGGCGCCAACGATGAGGTCAATCTAGCTGGCGGAATTGGAATGGAAAATCGGCTCTATGGACGAGGCCGCGGTTATACGGAATGGCATCCCGCGGCGCGGATGAAAATACGCCGCGCCACCGGCGCGCAGGATAATGTCGGAGCGCACGGCACTGGTCATGGGGAACAGTCGCCGCGAGGCTGTGGAATTCCCGTGAAGCCTTGCAGGACAAGGCATTGCCGGTCATGGAAAGTCGTTTCCGGAGGTTCCGGCAGGCACCGCGGAACTGGTATCCAGGGCGCCGAAAAATGCGGTCAATCCCCACTGGAGGGGAATGCTGGCGCGAGCTGAACGGCTTAGCGAGGAAGTAGTAGACAGGCCGCCAGAGCGATCGGAAAAAGTATGTATAGAAAATGAAACGTCATGGGCCACATCAACTATGCGGTGGCCTGCTTCGATCCGCGGATTCAACCGGCCATTCGCGAGCGGATGATGCGGCGCCCTTATGCAGGGCTCACGTCAAAGCCGACAGCAGGATATTCTGCGCAGCCTCGCCGTCACGCGAGGCCTGACGCTCGTATCTACCGTCCGGCGTCATCTGCCAGGCGTCACACCGGTCTGCCAGGTACGGCTTCAGCCCTTCCGCGATGACGCGTTCCTTCAACCTGGCATCGAGGATGGGAAAGCAGATCTCGATCCGCCGGGACAGGCTTCGTTCCATCCATTCACCGCTGGACAGCATCACCTTTTCCGCGCCGCCGTCGTGGAAATATAAGATGCGCGAGTGTTCGAGAAACCGGCCCATGACCGATTTCACCGCAATGTTCTCCGACAAGCCGGCAACGCCGGGGCGCAGCGCACAGGCGCCCCGGATGATCAGGTCGATACGGACACCGTCGCGTGAGGCGTCGTACAGCGCCTGGATCAGGTCAGGCTCCAGCAATGCATTCATCTTGGCAATGATCCATCCCTTGCGCCCGGCCCTGGCGTGCCCGGCTTCGCGCCGGATCGCCTCAAGCAATGCCTGCTTCATCGTGAAGGGCGATTGCCAGATATGGGTCATGCAATGGGTCTGGCCACGGCCGGTCAGCTGGCTGAACACTTGCGCCACATCCTGCGTCAGCGACTCATTGCATGTGAGCAATCCAAAATCCGTATAGGTGCGCGTGGTCTGGTGGTGATAGTTCCCGGTGCCTAGATGCACATAGCGCCGGAGTTTCCCACCCTCGCGTCGCAATACCATGACCATCTTGGCGTGCGCCTTGAAACCGACGACCCCATAGATGACATGCGCGCCGACTTCCTCCAGTTGCGTTGCCCAACCGATATTGGCCTCTTCATCGAAGCGGGCCAGCAGTTCCACCACGACCGTGACTTCCTTGCCGTTGCGCGCGGCTTCGATGAGTGCCGAGAGCAGGACCGAGTCGTGCCCGGCCCGATACACCGTCTGGCTGATTGCCACCACATCGGGGTCCTGTGCCGCCTGCACGACAAAGTCCACCACCGGTGTGAACGACTGGAACGGGTGATGCAGCAGGATGTCGCCCTCGCGAATGGCGCGGAAGATATCGGAATGCTCGTGCAGCACCTTCGGCAGGCCGGCCCGGAAAGGCAGGTACTTCAGTTCCGGCCGGTCCATCTGATCTGGCACCTGCATCAGGCGAACCAGGTTGACCGGTCCGTTGACGGAGAACACCTCGCTTGCCGCCAGGCCGAACTGCTGCTGCAGGAACGCAGTCATTGCCGGCGTGCAGTTATCAGCCACCTCCAGCCGGACCGCATCACCATAATGACGGTGCGGCAGTTCGCCTTGCAGCGCCTCGCGCAGGTTCTTGACCTCTTCCTCGTCCACGAACAGCTCGCTGTTGCGGGTCACGCGGAACTGGTAGCAGCCGCGCACCGTCATGCCACTGAACAGCTCGCCGACGTGGGCATGCAGGATGGAAGAAAGGAAAACAAAGCCATGCTCGCATCCGGCGATATCCGGTGGCAAAGCGATAACCCGCGGCAGCGCTCGCGGCGCCTGCACGATCGCATAGCCGGAGTTGCGCCCGAACGCATCCTTGCCCTCGAGTTCGACGGCGAAATTCAGGCTCTTGTTAAGCACCCGTGGAAACGGATGCGCCGGGTCCAGCCCGATCGGTGTCAGGACCGGCATCAGTTCGGCGAAGAAGAACTCCCGGATCCATTCCGCCTGCGTAGGGTTCCACGAGGGCCGCCGCAAAAAGCGGATCTGCTGCTCGGCCATGGCCGGAATCAGCATGTCATTGAACAGGCGGTACTGCTGATCAACCAGCTCCCGGACCCGTTGGTTGACCCTCGCATAGACCGCCTGCGGCGTCAGCCCGTCCGGGCCGGCCACCGGAGACTGAAGCAGGCACTGCTCCTTCAGGCCGGCCACGCGGATCTCGTAGAACTCATCCAGATTGCTGCTGAAGGTACACAGGGAACGCAGGCGCTCCAGCAGCGGCACCGCGGGATCGGCGGCCTGCTGCAGCACGCGCCCGAAGAACTCCAGCTGGCTGAGTTCACGGTTGATATAGAGCTCATTGCCATTCAGCAGGCCATCCGGATCGACCGGGGTGCCGAGGCGCTCCTCCCCCGCGTCCGTCGGCGACGCATTTTGCATGGGATCGGATTCGGGTTTCATGGTGTGAGTGCCTGTGCGGGGGAATCCTTCCAGATTCTAGCTGGCGTATCACGCATATCGGGGCGAATTGGATCGCACTGCTCCCGCGAAATACGTACCATCTTATGAGCATCCGATGCGTAGAATGATCTTACGCGCCCACTGGAGCTGCCGATGACACACGAAATACTCTCTGCGACCGAGACCACCCCGGACGGCCTGAAGCGCTTGATCGAGCATATTGGAGATGCTGCAGCGCAAGGGCACCTTGACCCGGAGTTTGTGCGCAAGCTGGCGAAGCGCATTGCCAACGAATTGCAGGAGATGAAAGCGACCAGGCTGCCGGGTGACCGCGAGCTTGCCGGGCTGGACGACGGCATAGAGGCCCTGCTGCTGGCCGCGGACCGCAAGTACGGCGCCAGGCTGACCCGATCACTGCAGAAGTTGCGGGAGCACGAAATCCCTTTCACCGGCGCGGAGTCGAATGGAGGCCAGCCGCACTAGCAGTGCCGCCTGGTGACGCAGTGAATTCACTAAGCAGGTAGTTCAATGATTTTGGTTGTGATTACCACCGCGGATAACCGTGGAACCTATGTCAAAGACTGACAAGAAGCGATACCTGAAAGCACTTAACCGGCGCCTGAAGAAAGCGTCGGCCGGAAAGTTCGATACGCTCTTTGTCTTCGACCCGCCCGGTTCGAAGCCGAAGAACGCCACGGGCGTAACAACCAGCGGCCCAGCCAGTGACGAGATCCTTGCAGTGATGAACGCAGTCCAGGCCAGCGTATACGCAAAATTCGAGGACACGGCAAAGCTCGGATAAATGGAACGCGAACTCAAGCTCGAGTTGCTGCAGGACCAGGCCGAAGGCCTGATCGGCTTGCCCCTGGTGTCGTCCTGCTGCGTGGAGCCGCCGCACGAGGACAGGCTCGTGAGCACGTATTTCGATACGTCGGATCTTGCCTTTCGGCGTATGCACGCATCGCTGCGCGTACGACAAGCGGGTGATCATTACGTGCAGACCTTGAAGACCTGTGGCACGCAGCATGGGGCGCTTTACGAGCGGGAAGAGTTTGAGTCGGTGGTTTCCGGAAATACGCCAGATCTTGGTGCACTACGAGACAAGCTGCCCGAGGGCACTGCGTTGGGGACGCTGCTCCGTGAAGGCGACCTGGCAGAACGCCTGAAGCCGATCTTCATCACGGATGTCCGGCGCACGGTCCTGCTGTTGCGCTTGCCACAGGGGGACGAGGTCGAACTGGCTGTCGATCGCGGCGTGGTCCGTGCGAACGATGCCACGGAACCAATCCGCGAGCTTGAGATGGAGATCCAGGCCGGGGAGCCGGCCCATCTGTCAGCGTTTGCCCTGCGGCTGCTCGACGCAGTGCCAATGCGCCTGAGCCGCGCCAGCAAAGGCGACCGTGGCTATGCACTGGTCGCTGACGAGGCCAATGAAGCGGTACGGGCGCAGCCCCTCAGGCTGGCCGACGCCGGGTCGGCGGAAGCGGTGTTTCAGTGCATTGCCCGGAACTGCCTGGCGCAAATCTCGGGGAACGAACGCGGCGTGGTCAACAGCTCCAATCCGGAAAGCGTGCACCAGATGCGTGTCGGCCTGCGTCGCCTGCGCTCGGCGCTTGATATCTTTGAGCCGCTGATTGCCTGCCCGCCGGCATTGCAAGCGGAACTCAAATGGATTGCGGATGAACTGGGCCCCGCACGCGACTGGGACGTGCTCGCCAACACCACCTTGCGTGAGGCGTTCGATGGGGCGCCGGAGGACGTGGGCGCGGGCGCGGTGCTTGCCGCGGCGAAGGCAGTCGCAGCCGATGCCCGGCAACGCGCGGCCCAGGCCGTGAATTCCGATCGTTACACCCGGCTGGTCCTGACGCTGAGCCATTGGCTGGGCAGCGCGGACTGGGACCATGGGCTGGACGAAGCGCAGCGCGCGGCACTTGCCGGATCCGCCAGGGACTTCGCGCTGACCACGTTGCGCAAGCGGCAACGCAGGCTGCTCAAGCGGGGCCGAGGCATGGCCAGGCTCGATGAGCAGCGGCGCCATCGTGCGCGTATCGCCGCAAAGAAGCTGCGCTACGCGACCGAGTTCTTTGAATCCTTGTTTGCCGCGAATAAGTTGCGCCGCTATCGCCGGCAACTGTCGCGCCTGCAGGATGACCTGGGATGGCGCAATGATATGGCGGTCGCAAAGGGACTGTTGCTGCGCCTGGGGACAGAGCGGCAGCAACTTGCGATTGGCTGTGGCTATGCGCGCGGCTATATCGCAAAGGGTGTCAGCGTTGACAGGCAGCCGCTGCGCCGCTTCTGGAAACAATTCAAGGCGGCGCGCCTGCCCGCTTAGCGCGGCTTCCGGACATCGGCGCACGTTCATCGTCGCGGCCAGTCCCTGCGCACTGCAGCGAAGACGATTTCACCGTCGCCGGCCCCGATTCGTCAGCCGGTCCCCGCCAGCAGAGTTTGTCGCCCTCAGCGTAAACCCCAATGACATAGCCGGCACATTGACAGTTTCCTGACAGCCTTCCCCGCCTAGAATCGGGCCCCTGGTTAGCCGGATCGGCCGCGAACGCCGGATTCCCCGCCAGGGACGAGAAACACAGCCTCCCTGGCCCCGGCTGGCCGGCCAGCGAAACGCTCAATTCACGACAGGAACGCAAATGGAAAACGGTGCACGCGAACAGATCCCGGCCACGCTGATCCCCGGCGACGGGATCGGTCCCGAAGTCGTCGACGCCACCGTCCGGGTGCTGGATGCGCTTGGCGCCCCATTTGCCTGGGATATCCGACGGGCGGGGATGGCAGGCGTCGAATACAGCGGCGATCCCTTGCCCGAAGACACGCTGGACAGCATCCGCCGCACCGGCCTGGCCCTGAAGGGGCCGCTGACCACGCCGGTGGGCGGCGGCTTCCGCTCGGTCAATGTGCGCCTGCGCGAGGCGTTCAACCTCTATGCCAATGTGCGCCCGGCCCGCACCCTGGTGCCGGGCCGCTTCGAGAATATCGACCTGGTGCTGGTGCGCGAGAACGTCGGCGGCTTCTATGTGGCCCATGACTACTACATCCCGGTCGGCGACGACCCGCATGCGGTAGCGGTGTCCACCGGCACCAACACGCGCGACGCCTGCCGGCGCATTGCCCGCTTCGCCTTCGAGTACGCCGTCAGGAACGGCCGCAAGAAGATTACCGTGGTGCACAAGGCCAATATCCTGAAGGCGCTCACCGGCATCTTCCTGGAAGCGGCGCGTGAAGTCGCCCAGGACTATGCCGGCCGCGTGGACATGGACGACATTATTGTCGACGCCTGCGCCATGCAGCTGGTGCTCAACCCGTGGCGCTTCGACATGCTGCTCTGTACCAACCTGTTCGGCGACATCCTGTCGGACCAGATCGCCGGCCTGGTTGGCGGGCTTGGCATGGCGCCGGGCGCCAACATCGGCGACGACGCTGCGATCTTCGAGGCGGTGCACGGCTCCGCGCCCGACATCGCCGGCAAGGGCATTGCCAACCCCATCTCGCTGATGCTGGCGGCCGGCCTGATGCTCGACCACGTGGGCCGACAGGACCTGGCCACGCGCCTGCGCTCAGCCATCGAGCTGACGCTCAGCCAGGACCAGGTGAAGACCGGCGACCTGCACGGCACGGCCTCCACGCTGCAGTTTGCGGACGCGGTAGTGAAACGCATCGAATCCGCCAACTGAGCCACACCCGCGCGGCCCGCCTGGGCCAGCGCACAAGACTGCCTCCCTCCGCGGTCATTCCATACCCGGCACGCCCTGCCGTGCCGGCGGGATCGGCCTCGCCCTTGACCTCGTGCGCCAGACGGACGCACACACACCCGCCCCCAAGCGCCCACGCTGCAGGGCGGCAAAGAGATACAGAGAAAGATGTTGACCCTGCTCGCCTATTCGATGGTGATCGTGTTCATGGCACTGATCATGACCAAGCGGCTCTCCGCCATGGTGGCGCTGATCCTCGTTCCGATTGCGTTCGCCGCGATCGGCGGTTTCGGCCCGGAACTCGGCCCGATGATGCTGGACGGCGTCAAGAAGCTGGCGCCGACCGGCGTGATGCTGATGTTCGCCATCCTGTATTTCGGCCTGATGATCGATGCCGGGCTGTTCGATCCGGTGGTGCGGGTGATCCTGAAATTAGTGGGCGGCGATCCGGTCAAGATCATCATGGGCACCTTCGTGCTGGCCGCGCTGGTGTCGCTCGACGGCGACGGCTCGACCACTTACATGATCACCTGCGCCGCGATGCTCCCGCTCTACAAGCGCCTGGGCATCAGCCGGCTGGTGCTGGCCTGCGTGATCATGATGGCGGGCGGGCTGATGAACATCCTGCCCTGGGGCGGCCCGACCGCGCGTGCCGCCAGCGCGCTGGGCGTGGACGTGGGCTCGCTGTTCGTGCCGATGATCCTGCCGATGATTGTCACCGGCATGTGGGGCCTGTTCGTGGCATTCCTGCTCGGCCGCCGCGAACGCAACCGGCTTGGCACCATCGCACTGATGCGCACCGGGGCCGGTGATGACGGCCATGCCATGCCGGAGGCTGCCGCCGGCGATCCGCAGATCGCCAGGCCGAAGCTGCTGTGGTTCAACCTCCTGCTGACCATCGCCCTGATGGTGCTGCTGATTCTCGGCACCTTGCCGCTGCCTGCGCTGTTCATCATCGCATCCGCCATCGCGCTGATGGTCAACTACCCGAGCCTGCACGAACAGAAGGAGCGCATGGGCGCGCATGCCGCCAACGTCGTGCCGGTGGTGTCGCTGATCTTCGCCGCCGGCATCTTCGTCGGCATCCTGTCGGGCACCAAGATGGTCGACGCCATCGCCAACAGCGTCATCAGCGCCGTGCCGGACTGGATGGGCCCGTACATGGCCCTGGTGACCGGGGTGTTGAGCATTCCGTTCACGTTCTTTGTCTCGAACGACGCGTTCTACTTCGGCATCCTGCCGATCCTGGCCAAGGCTGCCGCCGTCTATGGCATCGGCGCGGCGGAGATCGGACGCGCCTCGCTGATCGGGCAGCAGGTTCACCTGCTGAGCCCCCTGGTCGCGTCGACCTACCTGCTGGTCGGCCTGGCTGAGGTCGAATTTGGCGATCACCAGCGCTATACGCTGCTCTGGGCGCTGTCGGCGGCCGTGGTCATGATGCTGGCCACTGTTGCGTTCGGCGTGATTCCGGTCATTGGCCGGGCAGCGTGACAGCGAGGAAGCGGGACCGGGCGGGTCAACCACATCCGCCTGCCTGACGTTTTACCCGAACGCAACTTGCAAAAATTTACAAATAGCCTGGCAGACGGTCCGGCTGGGTCCGCCCTTCTGGCAATAGAGGATCACATATCGCCGGCACATAAGGCCACATTCGCATCGAATGATCCCGCCAGCCTTCCTTCGTTGCCAGGGACGTATGCAAAGCGTTGCAATAGGGTTAGATCGAATATGTTACTGAATGTAAATGGCGTAACTTGATTACAAGCTGTACCGCTGGCATTGCGACGCCAATGCTGGTGGCTTGAGTAGTGGGGGGCATCATGCAGCATTCCAGCCGATTCGCGTGCGACCTGGGCCGCGCGCATCAGTCCGGCCGCAACGGCCGCCACGGCAACACCGGTGCTTCCCGCAGCCAGTCCATTCGACATCGACGGCACCTGAGCCGCGCGCAGCACTTCTGGGTGCACCAGCGCCACCTTCCCACCTACGCACCCGCGGCAGAAGCCTGTCGCCCGCCCGCCCACCTTGCACGAAGCCGGCCGTGCGGCTGTCGGGCACGCCAACTGCGCTGAAGCCCGCATTGCGCAGCACCCGGTTTGCCGGCCCCTGCGCCAGAACAACACACCAACCAATTCAAAAAGGCGGGAATCGCCATGGCGCTCTATGCTCTGCGGGAACTCACGCTGCAGTCCCTTGGCCCGCTCGGGGCGATGATCGAAGCAGGTTATCGCGCAGTCAATTTCTGGGGCGAGTCGGTCGCCTGGCTTCCGGGACTGCGCGAGGCCGACGCCGCGCTTGAGTTGTTCACCCGGCTGACCAAGTCCTACGGGAAACCTCGCTTTGAGATCGACGAGGTCTTGGTACGTGGGCAACGGGTGGCCGTCACCGAGACCGCGCTCATCGAAGAGCCCTTCTGCCGGCTGCTGCATTTCAGGAAGGACATGTCCAGTCCTGGCCCCCGGGTGTTGCTGGTGGCGCCGCTCTCCGGCCACTACGCCACCCTGCTGCGCCCGACGGTCGAGGCATTGCTGCCCGGTCATGATGTCTATATCACCGACTGGGCCGATGCGCGCGTGGTCCCGCTTGACGCCGGGCACTTCGATCTTGGCGGCTATGTCGATTACCTGAAAAAGTTCTTGCGATACCTCGGCGCCGGCACGCATATCGTGGCGGTTTGCCAGCCCGGGGTCCCGGTGCTTTGCGCGGTCGCCCAGATGGCCGAAGACAACGAGCAGGTGCAGCCCCGCTCCATGACCCTGATCGCCGCGCCGATCGACACCCGCGTCAGCCCGACGGCGGTCGACCAGTTCGCGCGGCAACATTCGCTGGCGTGGTTCGAGGCCAACGTCATCGAACGGGTGCCCGCCGGCTACCCGGGAAACGGGCGCCGGGTGTATCCGGGCTTCCTCCAGCTTGCAGGCTTCGTATCGATGAACGTCGCACAGCACGCCGGTGCTCATCTCGACTTTTACCGCCACCTGGTCGATGGCAGGCAGAGCGAGGCAGCCAGGCATCGCAAGTTCTATGACGAGTACAACGCCGTACTCGACGTGCCGGCCGAGTACTACCTGGAAACCATCCAGAAGGTTTTCCTGGAGCATCACCTGTGCCGCGGCTGCATGGAAGTCGGCCAGCGCCGTGTCTACCCCGAGGCCATTAGGAACGTTTCATTGCTGACCATCGAAGGCAGCGACGATGACATCACCGGTCGCGGCCAGACCGAAGCGGCTCACGCGCTCTGCGCAGGCCTTGCCGCCGACCGGAAAGAACACCTGGTCGTCGACGGCGTGGGTCACTACGGCACCTTCGCCGGCCAGCGTTTCCGGGAGTCCATCCTGCCTGCCATGACGCAGTTCATTCAGCGGTGCGCAGACTGAGCGCTGCGTCGCATTGGCGAGGCCGGTTGCGCAAGCTTCCAAGCCGGGGGACTGGCAAGCAGTGCAACGCCTGCGTATGCCAGCGAACAGACCTTTCCGATTGCCGTGGCACCCTTGCTCTCAAGGCGATCCGGCATGCGAAAGCGCTGCCAGTAGTGACCTTTGAAAGCTGGCCGCGATAGGGGCTTTGTTGCTGGTGGTCGTTTCTGCCTCACCGCATCTGCTGCCGCGGTCAGCGTCGGCTGGAGTTTTTGTGCGCCAGCGTCTATAACGGAACGCCTGCACGTCCCGCACCCGTGCTCGGAGTAACGGCGGGAGCTTTTGCCTGGTGACGTGACATCCGCCAGCCCTTCCAGGGATCTGGCGCGTTGCTTTTCTGTCGTCACCGAGTTGTACAAAGAAGATAGCGGCAGGGGGTGTCACGTCATGGAATCCATTTCGAAGTTCACCCAGCGTTGCAGGATGTTGGGGTACTACGCGGTCGCCTGCATCAGCGTGGCCCTCGGGGTGCTGATTCCCCCTGCGCTTGCAGGTGACAAGACTACCGCCTCCTACAGCTACTTCGTAACCGGCACAAAGTACTTCGAGACTGGCAATCCGGTGCCGGTGCAGACCCTCCCCACACCGCAGCCACAGGCGGTGCAGCCGGTGGTCATCATGGGTGGCGGGCCCGATGTAGACGGCGCGTATCGCTGGATGATTCAGCAAGCGGGCATTACGAAAGCAACGGGCGGCCGCCTGGTCGTGATTCGCGCGACCGGCACCGACGCTTACGACCCTTACTTCTATTACAGCAACAAGAAGAACGCGACCGATATGCCCGCGGTGGACGGGTATGTCGGTGGCGCGTACCTCGGCCTGACTGCGGCGGAAACGCTGGTTATTACCGACACTGCCGCGGCGAATGACCCGTTTGTCAATGCCGTTGTCGGCAGCGCGAACGCGTTGTGGATTGCGGGCGGCGACCAGAGCAACTACATCAAGTTCTGGAAAGGTACGAAGCTCAACGCGACCATCGCCGCGCTCATGCAGCAGAACGTACCTGTTGGCGGCACCAGCGCCGGGGCCAACGTGCTGGGGCAGTTCGTTTTCTCCGCCATCGAAGGGACGGTCACATCGACGCAGGCGCTGAGCGATCCGTACAACAAGTACATGACATTTGACCCGAAAGGGTTCTCCGGGCCCAGTTTCCTGAACGCTACGGCACTGGACGATACGTTCGTCGATCCGCACTTCGACTCGCGCGATCGCATGGGCAGGCTGGTCACGTTCCTGTCAAGAAGCATTGCGCCATGGTCCGGTTCAGGCTGCGAGGGCGGAGTCCTGAAGAACCCGTCGGCCGCCCGCGGGATTGGCCTTGACGTCGAGACAGCATTGCAGATTCAGAAGATCTCAGGCCGTTTCATTGCACAGCGCGTCACCAACCTGTCCACGACATCGCCCAGCGCTGTTCACTTCCTGAGGCCACTGACTTCGCCCGCGGTCTGCGCGCCCGGCAAGCCGCTAACCATCTACGGCGTCCATGTCCAGCGGCTGGACGACGAGACTGTCTTTGATATGACAAACTGGTGGAACGGCGGCAGCGCGGGAATCGAAGCGTATGTCGTTGACGAGAACGCCGGCATCCAGAGCCCGGCCACCATACATTACTAGGGCCTGTTCGCCTCCTCCGCCAGCGCCTGGACCTCCGGGCCTGGTTCGCCATCCCTGGTAGCAATCAGTGCTTTCGGCGTCAGCGGGATCAAAAGCAGGATCATTGCGTACACCACGGTAGTCGCGATCACACAATATGTGAAACCGTGCGTTGGGCTGCTGTTATAGATCCATGAGCCCAGGAGATCGCCGGCACGCGCCGAGAGCGCGAGAACGCCATCCACCAGCATCATCAAGGTTCCTTGCAGGCCTGGCGGACAGGACCGCATCGCGAGATCGAAGTATGCTGCCGTGGCGACACCGCCCATCAGCCCTATCGGTGCCGCCAAGACAAGGGCAAGATTGGCCGAGTGAATGAATGCCAGCGGAATCATCTGCGGCACTGCGACGATCGTTCCCCACCACAGCAGCTTGTTCAGCGATACCTTCTTGCACAAGAAGCCATACAGCAAGAATGTCGGGATGAAGGCGGCGGCAAAGATCCCGTTGTAGTACGAGTAAACGGAATCCGATGCATGCAGCTCATTGCTCAGATAGAACTGCAGCGGCGTGGCCGCTCCTGGCGCAAAGTTCCACAGAAAGCAGATGAGGACCGCTGGATAAACAGCCTTATGTTTCACCAGCCGCCTGACATTGCCAACGAGATCCGAGCCCCTGGCTTGCGGCTTCTCGTAAAGATGGCCGAAGACGGAAACGGGCTTCCAGAGCCCCAACAGGGCAATCGACAAGGCGAACATCGCCACCAGGAGGAAGGCTTCTTTTGCAGCCAGATGATCGGAGATGTACCCGGAGGCGAACGCTGCCGCAACAACCGGGACCGAGCCGACCACGTTCAACAGTGCACTCAGGCGCCCGGACATGAGCTTCTCCTGGCCCACCAGAGCGATCAGCCCCTGATACGCTGCGGCGATAAACCGGGACGACAGCATTGCCAGCAGCAACCCGATGACCAGTCCCGCGTATGAGAAACCTGAAAACGCCATCCAGATGAATGCCACTGCGGTCACCGGAGCGAAAATCAGGAAGAAACCGCGATCCCGCAATCCCAGCGGGCTCCATTGGTCGCGCGCGAGACCAAAAACGAACGCAAGATACACCGGTATTCCCGTCACCAGCCGGAATATCGAGATCTGCGTTGCGGTCGCATGCAACTGGTTCTTGAGCAGGTACGACGTCTGTATATCCACCAGGGAACCGGCTGGTGTTGCCAGAGCGATGAACAGGGTCAGGCAACCGAAATACAGCAGGGTTCGGTCGCTGCCCTCGGAACCATCATGACCAGAAGCGGCCAGCATTTTCGTCGCTCAGCGTTGCACGTATCAGATGTCCCACGCCAGGCGAATCCGCTCGCGAATGCCAGCCAGGCGCTCGACCGGCTCATTGGCAAATACGAAGCGCAGGTTCCGGGCCATCCATCGGCGTGGCCGCCACCTCGCGGATCGTATGTGACGCCGGATGATGTCATCCCTTCTTTCTCTCAACTCCATTGAAATGGGAAAACGAGCCAGGGGCAAGTGACATTGCGCATGGAAGCAATGTTTGCTGACGCACATTGGCCGCGGCAATCCTCGCTTCCTGGCGATGACTTCCCATCGTGGGGCGCCTAAGATTGCCAGACATCAAAAAGGGGCACCGCCTGGCACCGTGGCCGGCTCGCTTTGGAGCGACCGCATGCCTCAGACCTGGCTACCCTCTCCACGGCGACGTTCTCACTGACGGAGCAGAGAAACATGAAACCAGAACCATTTGCAGTGACTCCGGATGCGTATGCACGCGCGCTCAACGTGGTAGGGGAAAGGATCACGGTGCTGGCGTCCAATGCCGCCACGCAAGGTTATGAGGTATTTCTGCAGCAGGGCGAAGAAGGCAGTGGCCCACCGCCCCATAGCCATGACTGGGACGAATCGTTCTACGTTACCAGGGGGACGATCGAGATCGGCTATGGCGATCAAGCGATCACTGCTGTCGCTGGCACCTTTGTTCATGTGCCGGCGGGCACCGTGCATTACTTCCGGTTCGGCATCGGCGGCGGCGAAATGATTTCAGTCACCAGCCACGGCGGAAGCGCATCGCGCTTGTTCACGCGGCTCGATGAGGAAATTCCGCCAGGCGCGCCAGACATGGAGAAGCTATTGGCGGTGGCGCAAGAGTGTGGCATCAAAATTTCAGGGTGAGCGCTGCCCGGACACACCCCCTCGCTTCGACCGCTGCCTCGGCTGAGGTTCTTCCTTCTGCGTGTTTCGCCGCAACCTGCTACGCAGCCACGGCCTTGCGCTCCCTGCCTGATTTCGTTCCCGGCTGGGCATTCGGCCCTGCCGCGCCCTGCAGCAGCCAGCAGCTCAACTGCACCGAGCGCGCCATCAGCCTGCGCCGTCCGGCAGCATCGGCTTCGATGTAGTCGACGCATTGATGGAATAGGTAGGAAACGACGTACGCGCAGACGTCGTCAATGGCCGGGCGTGAGAGCTTGGGACACAACCCCAGCCGTTCGATGTCTTCCGCCATCTCGGCGGCGATGTCATCCAGCACCGTGCGAATGGCAACGCGAAGCGCGGGCTGCGGGCCCGTGATCCCGCACACACCAACGATGAATGCATCCGGGTGATGCTGCGCGTACAAGAACAGGGCTTCGCACGCACGCGTGGCCACTTCACCCGGGTTGTCGCGGGCAGCGGCCCATCGGACCGCACGCAGCATCGGCCGCAGTTCGGCGCTTACCTCGGCCATGGCGGTGATGGCCAGGTCTTCCATGTCGCTGAAATGCCGGTAGAACGTGTTGGGATTCAGGCCGGCCTCGCGCGCGATCTCGCGCAGCTTGAGTGCCGCAAAGCTGCGCTTGGCTGCGGCCAGCCGCAACGCGGCGTCGATCAGGCGGCGTTTGCCGTCGGCAATGGCTTCCATGAATGCGGTTTAGTAGCAGGACTCGGTTTTTGCCCGACATGCTTCGTTGACAGCATGTCTACAGTTGTCTACGCTTGCGCCGGTAGACAGATGTCTACGTTAAATGAAACGGCCGCACGTGGCAAATCGCGTGTCAGCGCCCGTTCAGGAGACACCGCCCTGCCATGCCGCCGCCCATTGAGCTATCCAGCCCCGACCAGGCCTCCGACGCGCAGCATCCATCCCCTGCCCGCCCCATGCATGCCCCCAACCCTGAGCCCATCCCGCGCGACCCGGGTTGGCCGCTGGTGGGCAACCTGCTGCAGATCACACCCGGTGCGCTGGGCCAGCACCTGCTGGCGCGCAGCCGCCATCATGACGGCATCTTCGAGCTGAATTTCGCCGGCCGGCGCGTGCCGTTTGTGACGTCGGTGGCACTGGCCGGCGAGTTGTGCGATGCCGCGCGTTTCCGCAAGTACATCGGCCCGCCGCTGTCCTACCTGCGCGGCATGGCCGGCGATGGCCTGTTCACCGCACGCTCCGACGAGGCCAACTGGGGCAAGGCGCACCGCATCCTGATGCCGGCGTTCAGCCAGCGCGCGATGAAGGGCTACTTCGACGTCATGCTGCGCGTGGCCAACCGGCTGGTGGACAAATGGGACCGGCAAGGCCCGGATGCCGATATCGCCGTCGCGGACGACATGACGCGGCTGACGCTCGATACCATCGCGCTGTCCGGCTTCGGCTACGACTTTGAATCGTTCGCCAGCGCAAACCTGCACCCCTTCATCGAGGCCATGGTCGGCGCGCTGGAAGAGGCGATGTCCAAGCTGACGCGCTTTGCCCTGCAAGACCGCTTCATGCATGCGGCACACCAGAAGTTCGACCAGGACACCCGCTTCATGCGCGACCTGGTTGACGACGTGATCCGGCGGCGGCGCGCGGGCAACGCGGCGCAACGCCGGGGCGGCACGGCCAACGACCTGCTCGGCCTGATGCTGGAAGCGCGGGATCCGGACACCGACCAGCGGCTGGACGACGAGAACATCCGCAACCAGGTGATCACGTTCCTGATCGCGGGTCACGAGACCACCAGCGGGCTGCTCACCTTCGCGCTGTACGAACTGCTGCGCAACCCGGGCGTGATGGCACAGGCTTACGCGGAGGTGGACGCCGTGTTGCCCGGCGACGCTGCGCCGGTCTACGCCGACCTGGCGCGGCTGCCGGTACTGGACCGCGTGCTGAAGGAAACGTTGCGCCTGTGGCCCACCGCGCCCGCCTTCGCCGTAGCGCCGTTTGAAGATACGCTGCTGGGCGGCCGCTACCTGATCCGCAAGGACAGGCGCCTGTCGGTGGTGCTGACCGCGCTGCACCGCGACCCCAAGGTGTGGGCCGACCCGGAACGCTTTGACATCGACCGTTTCCTGCCTGAGCAGGAGGCAAAGCTGCCGCGCCACGCCTACATGCCTTTCGGCAACGGGGAGCGTGCCTGCATCGGCCGCCAGTTTGCGCTGACCGAGGCCAAGCTGGCACTGGCGCTGATGCTGCGCAATTTCCAGTTCACCGATGCGCACGATTACCAGTTCCGCATCAAGGAAACGCTGACGATCAAACCCGACGGATTCACGGTGCGTGCGCGCCGGCGCCGGCCGCATGAGCGCATCGCCGCGGCGCCGGTCGCCGGGACCGCGCAAGCGCCGCAGGCGGGCCCTGATGTGCAGGGCGGCGGCAGGCCGCTTGCCGTGCTGTGCGGATCCAGCCTTGGCACCGCGCGCGAACTGGCTGAGCAGGTGCATACCGGCGCGCTGGCGGCGGGCTTTGATGCGACGCTGCGCGACCTGGACGATGTGGCCGACGCGCTCCCGACCACCGGCCTGGCCGTCATCATCGCCGCCACCTATAATGGCCGCGCGCCGGACTCGGCAAGGCGCCTCGAAGCGCTGCTCGATAGCGGCGCCGCCAGCGGCTACCGCGCAGAAGGGCTAAGCGTGGCCGTGTTGGGCTGCGGCAACTCGCAATGGCCGACGTACCAGGCCTTCCCGCGCCGGGTCTATGAATTCTTCACCAACGCCGGCGCCAGTCCGCTGCTGCCGCGTGGCGAAGCCGACGGCAACGGCGACTTCGACCAGGCCGCGGAACGCTGGCTGGCCTCGCTGTGGCAAGCCTTGCAGGCCGGTGACAGCGTCGGCGGGCCGGCCCACGGAACGCCGCCGGTCCGGGTGCAGATGAGAGACGTCGCCGAGATCCGCGCGTCCACGCTGCCGGCAAACACCCAGGGCTTCACGGTCCTGGCCAACACCGAGCTGGTGAACGATCCATCCGGCCTGTGGGACTTCTCGCGCGAGGCGCCGCGAACTTCCACGCGCGATATCCGCCTCAGGCTGCCCGCAGGCGTGCGCTACGCCACGGGCGACCACCTCGCCGTCTATCCGCAGAACCAGCCCGGGATGGTCGCGGCCCTGTGCGAGCGGATCGGCATCGACCCGGACGCCATCGTCACCTTGTCCGCCTCCGGCGGGGCCGCGCGCGGCCTGCCGCTGGGCGAGGCCCTGTCCGTGCGGCAGCTGCTGACCCATTTTGTGGAACTGCAGGACGTGGTGTCGCGCCAGACCTTGCGCCTGCTGTCGCAGTCTTCGCGCTGCCCGGTCACGCGCCAGGCCCTGCAGCAGCTGGCCTCGGACGACGCCAAGAGCGGGTACGCCGCCCAGGTGGCACCGCGCCGGCTCGGGCTGGCCGACGTGCTGGACCGCTTTCCCGCCATCGAGTTGGACCTGGCCGGCCTGCTGGCTTGCACCGTGCCGATGCGGCCGAGGTTCTATTCGATTGCCTCATCGCCGCTGGTCTCACCCGACGTGGCAACCATCACCGTCGGCACGGTCTGGTCTGCGGCGCTGTCGGGCCGCGGACTCTTCCGCGGCGTGGCTTCTACCTGGCTGCAGGGCCTGGCGCCCGGCGCCATGGTGGCGGGCGCCATCCGCACGCCCAATCCCGCCTTCGCTCCTGCGGCGGACCCGGCCACGCCCATGATCCTGATCGGCCCCGGCACGGGCATTGCCCCGTTCCGAGGCTTTCTTGAGGAGCGGGCCGCGCAACAGGCGGCCGGCCAGCCGGTGGCCCCGGTGCAGCTGTACTACGGGTGCCGCCACCCCGCGCACGACTGGCTGTACCGCGACGACGTGGCGCGCTGGCAGGCACAGGACGTGGTGCAGGTCCACCTGGCCTGTTCCGTCGTGGATGGCGAGCCGCGCTACGTGCAGGACCTGTTGTGGCAGCGCCGTGCCGATGTCTGGGCCCGGCTGAACCAGGGTGCGATCGTCTACGTGTGCGGCGACGGCCGCCACATGGCGCCCGCGGTCAGGCAGGTGCTGATTCAGATCGGCGCAGAGCAAGGGGGGATGACACCAGAGGCTGCGTCGGACTGGCTGGCGGAGTTGGTCAGCACGGGCAGGTACCGGCAGGATGTCTTCAACTGACGCCCCGCCGGGTCGCTCGGTCGCGTCGCTGGCGCGGTACTAGCCCTGGAAGGGCTTGCCCATCGGCTTGAGACGGATGCCGGGGGCAAGCCTGGTCCAGGGCAGGTCTGCGGGATCCGCCGTCATCGGGCCGGGCGCCTTGGCCACCAGCACGGCGTGCGCGATGCCCTGGAAATCGGCCCGGAAATGCACCGAGCTCTTGTTGACGAGAATCTTCATGGCCTCGGGCTCTACCCCGCCTACGCGGAACAGGTTGCGGTCCAGCATCTGGGCCTTGCCGGCACTGACGACCACCAGCACATCGTCGATACTCAACAGCGCGACGGGCCCGACATCGGCCAGCATGCCGTTCATCATCGGCCCGCCGTAGCGGCATACGCCATCGGAGAGCTTCAGCACCTCGAAGCGCCCCCGCAGCGGCTCGTCACCGGGCACCCCGGAAACACCGCCGAGAGCGACGTCGATGGTGGCTCCCACGCCGGCGCGGTGCGCCTCGGCCGCCACGGCCGGATCCCAGATCAGCCCGATGGCCGCGTGCCGCGCGCCGTGGCGCAGCAAGGCGCGCAGAATGCCCGTGGTGTTCGAATCGCCGCCGGCCCCGGGATTGTCCTGCGTGTCGGCAATGACCACCGGGCGCGTCGCCCCCTCGGCCAGCCGCATGGCCTCGAGCACTGCTTCGTCCGGCGAGAGGAACGGGACCTCCCAGGCAGGCTCATCCGCCAGCATCCGGTCGTACAAGGCCTGCACCGCCGCGTCGACCGCTGCGGCATCCTCGCCGTATCCCCAGATCACCGGCCCGCATTCCGGGAAATCGGCTGCGGGAAAGCCCGGCGCGAACGACAGCGACACCACGGCGCCGCTTTCCCCTTGCTGCAGCAGCGAATACATGGCGCGGGCAGGCTCCAGCATTGTGCACATGCCGTTGATCGGGATCAGGAAGGGCAGCCGGCGCACTGCGCGATGCAGCGGCCCCCTGCCCTCCAGCAAGCGCTGCAGCAATGCCGCGGCCCGCTCGCCGGTCTCGGCCATGTCCACGTGCGGATACGTACGATAGGCCACCAGTGCGTCGGCGGCCTCTAGCATCGCCCGCGTGACGTTGGCATGCAGATCGAGCGACGCAACCACGGGCACGCCCGGCCCCGCCACGGCACGGATGCGCGAGAGCAAGGTGCCTTCGCCATCGTCCGTATGTTCGGCAACCATCGCGCCATGCAGGTCCAGATAGACCGCATCGAATCCGCCGGCGCGCGCGGCCTCGACGATTTCGCCGGCAATGCGCTCGAACGCATCCTCAGTCACGTGCGCGGATGGGCTGGCGCCGGCCCAGATCACCGGCAGCAGCGTCCAGCCGCGCCGCTCTGCCGCGGCAATGAAGCCGCCGGCCGGAATGTTGACGTCGCGCAGCGACAGCACGTCATAGCCACGCACCATCGCCGGAAAGCCCTCGCCGCGCTCGAAGCTGGCATAGGTGGCCTTTGACGGTGCAAAGGTATTGGTCTCGTGCTGAAATCCGGCGATCAGAATCCGTGTTGCCAATGTTGTCTCCGTAAGTTGAATGGCCAGCCTCAGGCGGGCGAGACCGCGCCCTGGGGCGATGGCATCCGGTTGGCTACCAGTACGGCCGCTCCGGCCATCAGCAGCGCCACCATCACCAGCAGGCCGGCCTGCATGCTGCCGGTGGCGGTGCGCACCGCCCCAATGATGGTCGGGCTCAGGAAGCCGCCAATCAGGCCGATGGTATTGATCAGCGCGATACCACCCGCGGCGGCATCGCCCTTCAGGTATTGCGACGGAATCGCCCAGAACACCGTGTAGGCGGCCCACATCATCGCCGTGGCGACGGTCATGCAAAGCAATGACAGCGGCAGGTTTCCACTCGACACCGTGGCCAGGGCCAGCGCCACGGCGCCGACAAATGCGGGGACCGCGCTGTGCCAGCGGCGCTCGCCGCGACGATCCGAGCTGCGGCCGATCACGACCATGGCAATCGCCGCCGCCATGTACGGAATCATCGAATACAGCCCGATCTGCATGGTGTCCGTGACGCCGTCGGCCTTGAGGATCGACGGCAGCCAGAAGCTCACGGCATAGATGCCGCAGATCATCGTGAAGTAGGCAAAGGCCAGCAGGTAGACACGCCGATCGCGTGCCACCTGGCCGAATGACTGGTGGCCGCCTGCCGGCACCTGCAGTTCAGCCGCCAGCATGCGCTTCTCTTCGTCGCTGAGCCACTTCGCCTCGGCGGGCCTGTCGGCCAGCACGCGCAGCGCCAGGGCACCGAGCAGCACGCAAGGCAGCCCTTCGACCAGGAACATCCATTGCCAGCCCGCCAGGCCATGCGCGCCGGACAGGCCTGTCATCAGCCACGTGGACAGCGGCGAGCCGAAGATCCCGCCGATGGGCCCGGCCAGCATCACCACGGCCATCACGCGCGCCATGCGCCGCTGCCCGTACCAGTAGGTGAGATAGAAGATCATGCCCGGTGCAAAGCCGGCCTCGAACACGCCGAGCAGAAAGCGCAGCACATAGAACGTGGTCTCGTCACGCACGAACATCATGCCCGCGGAAGTGATACCCCACAGCACCAGGATGCGGCTGATGGTCTTGCGGGCACCAATCCGGGGCAGCAGCAGGTTGCTCGGGATTTCGAACAGGACGTAACCGAAGAAGAAGATGCCGGCGCCCAGCCCGTACACCGCATCGGAAAAGCCGAGATCGCTTTGCATCTGCAGTTTGGCAAAGCCGATATTGACGCGATCCAGGTAGGCAAAGGTGTAGCAGAGCAGCAGGAACGGCAACAGGCGCCAGTTCAGCTTGCGGTACAGCGCCTGCTGCGCGGCGCTGGCGTACTTCGGCGTGGTACGTGGGGGCAGGGTTGCGGACATGTCGGTCTCTCCCGTGGTCGGCTCTATCTCTTGTGGATGCGATGTCGTTCAGGGTCGATCCTCTGGCATATGAAAAAACAGAGCAAGAGCAACTTAAGTCCGCTATCGTTGCCCTATTGGCAACAGCGGGATCCGACATGCGGGAACTGAACCAGCGCAGGCTGCGCTATTTCCACGAGGTACTGACACATGGCTCGATCCGTGGTGCGGCCGACAGCATCAACACCTCGCCATCGGTGATCACGCGCCAGATCCGGCTGCTGGAAGAGGAGGTCGGCGCGCCGCTGTTCGACCGCCATGCACGCGGGGTGCAGCCGACCGAAGCCGCAGTACACCTGCTTGAGTACTGGCGCGGCTGCCGCGCACAGCAGGAGCTCTTCGAGGACCGCCTGCAGGCCTTGCGCGGCCTGCAGCACGGCCAGGTGCGCATCGCCACCAGCGAGGGCTATGTCGACGGACTGATGGACGAAGTGCTGACGGATTTCTGTGCGCGCTATCCCAGGCTCGACGTGACCGTCGACATCCTCCCGGTCAACAACGTCCTGCAAGAGGTAGCGGAAAGCCGCGCGCATATCGGGCTGGCCTACAATCCGCCTGCGCATGCCGATATCACCTGGGTTGCCACGTCATCGCAACCGGTGGTGCTGCTGGTGCATGCCGGGCATCCCCTGGCACGCCGGGGCGGCAAGGTCGACGTGCGCGAACTGGGCGACTACCCGCTGGCGATGATGCCGCCGGCATTCGGACTCGGGCAGGTCGTGCAGATGCTGGCCTACACGGAGAATGTCCAGATCCGCCCGACGCTGACCACGAACTCCCTGGCCGTGCTGCGCCATTTCGTGAAGCGGCATGATGGCATCACGCTGATCGGCGGGTTCGCGGCCTATCGTGAATTGCAGTCCGGCGAACTGGTTACGCTGCCTATCGCCCATCCGCTGTTCGAGGCCGCCAAGGCACGTCTGCTGGTGAAGACAGGCCGCCCGATGGGCGTGGCCGCGAATACGCTGCTGGACTGCATCCTGCGCGACATGCAGATGTTCGCGACAGCCCGTTCGCGCAGTCGGGGACGACCCCGTCCAGGAAGCCGCCGCGCAGGTGACTGAGCGGCGAAGGTGCAACGCCCGGTCAGACCTTCCTGACGAACTCCGATTTCAGGCTCATGGCACCAAAGCCGTCGATCTTGCAGTCGATATCGTGGTCACCGTCGACCAGGCGAATGTTCTTCACCTTGGTACCCATCTTGACCACACCGGCCGACCCCTTCAGCTTCAGGTCCTTGATGACGGTGACGGTGTCCCCATCCTGCAGGACATTGCCTGCCGCATCGCGATACACCCTGGCTTCCGATTCGGTCGGCGCCGCGGCCTGCGCCGACCATTCATGCGCGCATTCCGGGCAGATGTAGAGGCCTCCGTCTTCATAGGTGAACTCGGAATGACATTTTGGGCAGGGAGGCAAAGCGCTCATGGGGACTCTCGGGTGTCTGGCCAGGGCCGTAAAGGAGCAGAAGTATACCGCCCCGGCCTATGGCAACATATCGGGCGGCAGCACGCTCCATCCCGAAACGCTGCCGGACGTCGTCAGGCGTTGGCTCCTGAGGACGCCGTTCTCGTCGAACTCGAAGAAAACCGTCGACGACCGGATCGCGCCGCCGGCGAACAGCGGGCCAATGAACGGGATAAAGCTCTCAGGGTGCGGCCTGGAGGCCGCAAACGAATAGATCAGGATGGTTGACCCGTTGACCAGGGTAGTCTGCGACGAGGGCTTCCCCAGCTGGCTGGTAACGTCGTCGAGGGTGGAGAAACCGAGCAGGAAGTTCGACATTTGCTCCTGTTTCACCTCGACGCCCGTCGATACGCAGGCGGCCAGCATGACGCAAGTCACAATCAATGCGTGAGCAGGCTTCATGTCGTCACCGCCATACTGTTTGCGCCGTGACGGGAACGCGCTGGAGGCGCCCGGCAGGCCATTCAGAAAGCATACAACTTTGCTGAACGCTGCGCCGAGGCGCCCGCAGGGCGCCTGCCCTCCTTGCCGGCCCCCTACTCCGGCACGAAATGTATCGACCGCAGCAACTCCGCCTGCCGATCATGGGCGGCGCGCGCCTCCCTGGACAGCGCCTCGCTGCTGAGCGGCTGCCCGGCGTCCATGCCCATGGCCTCCACGCGCTCGCGGTAGCCGGGCTGCTGCACGATGGCCAGCGTGGCGTTGCGGATCCTTTCCTGCACCGCCGCCGTCACGTCCGGTGGCAGCCACACCCCCATCCAGCTGGGCTCCGTCATCGCCGCGAAGCCGACTTCGGCGAAGGTCGGCACATCCGGCAACGCGGGGATGCGCTTGGGATACGCCACGGCATAGGCCTTGAGCTTGCCGGACTTGATCAGCGGCAGCGACGTGGCCAGGCCGTCGAACATCAGCGGCACATGGCCGCCCATCACGTCCTGCAGCGCGGGCGGCGATCCCTTGTAGCCGACATGGTTCATGTTCACGCCTGCCAGGCGGTTGAACTGGACGCCGATGGTCTGCCCGCGCATGCCGGCGGCATAAGAGGCATAGTCGATCTGCCCGGGCTTGCTCTTGATGTAGGCAAGCAATTCGCTGAAGTTCTTCGCCGGCAGCTTGGGGTTGGCCACCAGCACCAGCCCGGTACGGGCCACCTGGGCAACGGGTTTCAGGTCCTTGAAAGGATCGAACGAGACCTTCAGCGCCAGCGGCGTCTCGGAGACGATGCCGCCCTGGATCAGCAGCAGTGTATGCCCGTCATGCGGTGCGGAAAGCAGTGTGTTGACGGCGATCGCCCCGGCGCCGCCAGGCTTCTGCTCGACAATCACCGGCTTGCCCAGCGACTGCGTCAGCCCCTCGGCCAGCAGGCGCCCGAGGAAATCGGCGGTGCCGCCGGCGGGGCCGCCGACCACGATCTTGACCACCTTGGTTGGCCACGCCTGGGCCTGGGCGGTCGATGGAAGCGCAGCCGGCAGCGCCACCGACAGCGCCAGGCCGAACATGCATGACAGCGACGCCCTGCGGCGCGCCGACGGTTGTGCTTGATTCATGGTTGTCTCCAATGTGCGAGGGTTGTTCAGGGCAGCAGCCGGCTTCATCGTGAGCCGGTGCTTTGCCACCCTTGCCCTTCTGCTGGCGGATCGCCAATGCCAACCGGCCCGGGTCAGGCGGCCTTGCGCAGGAAGCCCTGATTGCCGCCATTGCGGTTCGGCGCGAAGCCGTTGGCCTCCAGCGTCTCTTCGACGGTGTCGTAGAACACGCCGATCTTCTGGATTTCGCGCGCTTCCTGGGCCGTTGCCACCTTGCGGCCAAATTCGCCCGCGATGCGCACCAGCTGCTCGATCTGCTTCACCGTGCTCATCTTGGCCGTGCGCGACTGGTTCCAGAGGCAGTCCTCGGTTCCGCATCGCACATGCAGGCCCAGGGCAATCCCCATCATGTTCACAGGCAGCACGTTGCGCACGGAGCTTTCGACGGTCAGCACCGCGCCATCCGGGACGGCGCGAACGATGTTGGCGAGGTTGAAGACGCTGGGCGCATCCATGCCGCCGCTGATCGCCACCCAGTTCATGACCAGCGGGCCCTTGTACACGCCGCGCCGGATCAGCCGCTCAACGGATTCGAAGCTGTTGATGTTGTAGCACTGGAATGCGCTCTGGATGCCGGCAGCGGAAAGACGCCGGATGTGCTCTTCGACCCAGCCCGGCTGGGCGGGAACCGTCATTTCCTTGTACGCATTGAAGATCGCGGGGTTCTCTCGCGAGGTGCCCTTGAAATCCGCGAGTTCCGCATGCTCCGTCACGTTCATCTGCGACGTGTTTACCGTGACGGTCACCTGGTCCGGAACGGGGTCGAGTTCGGCAAGCATGTGGCGCGTGTCGTCGGACAGCCACTTGGCGGCATCCCCCTCGTTTTCCGGCGCAAAGCTGATCGATCCGCCCACCTGGATGATCATCTCCGGCACCGCCTTGCGCACCCCGGCGATCAGCTCGTTGAACTTGGACAGACGCTTCGAGCCTTTGCCGTCAAGCTCGCGCACATGCAGGTGCAGCACAGTCGCACCGGCGTTGTAGCAGTCCACGGCCTTCTGGATCTGGTCTTCCATCGTCACGGGGATGTCTTCCGGGAAATCGGACGGCAGCCAGCCCGGTGCGTAGGGTGCCGCCGTGATGATCAACGGCTGCTGGTTTTCAGGGAACAGGGATCCATCGAGGTAATTCACGGCATGTCTCCATTGATAAAGGCACGTGGCCTGGCGGCGGCTGGCGCGCCTTAGAACGGCTTGTCGCCGATGATGGCGGCGCGCTCCATCTTGCGCGGAGCCGGCCAGTAGTCCTGCACCGCGTAGTGCTGGGTGCAGCGGTTGTCCCAGATGGCCACGCTGTTGGGCTGCCAGCGGAAACGCACCTGGTATTCGGGAATCGCCGCCTGGCTGATCAGGTAGTTCAGCAGATGGCTGGCGCCCGGGGTCTTGTCCTGTCCGTAGCGCACGTTCTCGGGCGTATGGAAGTTGGCGAAATGCGTGGAGAAGCCGCAGACGTAGAGCGCCTTCTCGCCGGTTTCCGGATGCGTGCGCACCACCGGGTGCTCGACCATGGGGTACTGCGCGGCAAGGCTGGCGCGCTTTTCCGGGCTCATCGCCGCGCCGAACGAATGCTCGATGCTGTGCTTGGCGCGCAGCCCGGCGATACGCTGCTTGATGTCCTCGGGCAGGTGCTCGTAGGCCGCCGCCATGTTCACCCAGATGGTGTCGCCGCCGACCGGCGGGCATTCGATGCAGCGCAGCACGCAGCCCATGGGCGGGGTTTCGCGCCAGCTGCCGTCGGTGTGGTAGCTGTTCTCGTAGTTCTCGCGCTTGTCGCTGCGATAGATCTGGACCAGTCCCGGATGGTCGGGATCGCTGCCGGCGACGGGATGGTCTTCCAGTTCGCCGAAGCGGCGCGCGAATGCCACGTGATCCGCGCGGGAGATTTCCTGGTCGCGCAGGAACAGCACCTTGTGCGTGAGCAGCAGGGACTTGATCTCGGCAAACAGCGCGTCGTCGCGCGCGGCATCGGCCAGGCTGACGCCGCTGACTTCGGCGCCGATATTGCAGGTAAGGGGTTGGGCTCGCATGGGGACGCTCCTTTACAGCACAAAGATCGAAGACCCGGTGGTCTTGCGTGATTCCAGGTCGCGGTGGGCCTGCACGGCATCCTGCAGCGCATAGCGCTGGTTGATTTCGATGCGGATACGGCCAGCGGCAACGTGGCCGAACACCTCGGCGGCCAGTTCGGCCTTTTCGGCGGGGTCCGCAATGTAGTCGGCCAGCGCCGGTCGGGTCAGGTAGACCGAACCCTTTCTCGCCAGCAGCTGCGGATCAAACGGCGGGATGGTGCCGGAGGCCGTGCCGACGCAGACCATCAACCCGCGCCGCTTCAGCGAATCCAGCGACGCCATGAAGGTGCTCTTGCCCACGCTGTCGAAGACCACGGACACGCCCGCGCCATCGGTCAGCTCCCGAACCCGCTTTGCGACGTCCTCATGGCTGTAGTTGATGATGTGGTTGCAGCCATGGGCACGCGCCACCTCTGCCTTGGCCTCGGTCGAGACGGTGCCGATCACGGTCAGGCCGAGCAGCCTGGCCCATTGCGAGACGATCAGCCCCACGCCGCCGGCAGCCGCGTGCAGCAGGATGGTTTCGCCACCGCTGAACGGGTAGATGCGGCGCATCAGGTAGGCGGAGGTCAGGCCGCGCATGGTCATTGCCGCCGCGGTTTCGAAGCTGATCGCTTCCGGCAGGCGGATCAGCGGTGCGGCAGGCACCAGGCGCTCGGTGCTGTACGCACCCAGGGTGTTGATAAAGCCGGTATATGTGACGCGATCGCCCTCCGCGACATGGGTCACGCCCGGCCCGACCGCCTGCACCACGCCGGCTGCCTCCACGCCCATGCCGCTGGGCAGCGGCACCGGGTAGGTGCCGTTGCGGAAGTAAGTGTCGGCATAGTTCAGCCCGACGGCGGCGTGGCGGATCCGCACCTCGCCCGGGCCCGGGTCGCCGACCTCGGCGTCCTCATAGCGGAGGACTTCGGGCCCTCCGGTCTCGTACATGCGAATGGCTTTTGCCAAGGCTGTCTCCTGATTGTCGTGTCCTGCCCGCGCCGCTATCATTGGCGCGACGGTAACGATTGTCAGACAGCCATGGCGCGGCACCCTTGACCGATCGCGCCAGGATTTGACATTTGATGACGGACACGACCGACGCCCCCACCCACTCTCGCGGCAGCCTTATGACCGTCCTTGTTCGCAGCGCTTCCCTGACCAAATACCTGGAGATTGCCCGGGGCGCGGGCCTGGATCCGGTGCGCATGGTGGCCCAGGCAGGCCTGGACCAGGCCTGCCTGTACACCCCGGACCTGCGCATCCCGGAAGCGCGCCTGGCCGAAGTGCTGGAGGCATCGGCGCGAGTCACGGCCTGCCATTCGCTTGGCCTGATGGTGGGGGAATCGTGGCGCCTGTCAGACTTCGGCCCGGTCAGCCTGCTGCTGCAGCACCAGCCCACGCTGCGCCACGCGCTGGCGGAGATCGAGCGCTACCGCCACTGGCTCAGCGACTCCATCTCCATCCTGGTCACGGAATATCCAGAGATCACGGTGCTGCATGTGACGTTGCAGACGGGCCGGCACCAGCCCGGCAGGCAGGCCATGGAACTGACAGTCGCCGCCCTGTACAGCCTGATCCGCGCCATCCTGGGCACGTCCTGGAAGCCGCACAGCGTGCATTTCGCCCATGCGGCGCCGGCCGACCTGCAAATCCACCGGCGCCTGTTCGGACAACACATTGAGTTCGGTTCAGAGTTCGACGGGCTGGTGCTCGCCAGCGGCGACCTGGATCGCGTCAATCCCCTGGCCGATGCCAGCCTGGCCGGGTACGCCAGGGGCTTCCTCGACCTGCAGCCGGGGGTCGGCAAGCCTTCCATCGCGGCCGACGTCCGGCGCACCCTGCACCAGCTGTTGCCGCGCGGGCGCGGCGCGGTGGAACAGGTCGCGCAAAGCCTTGGCATCAGTCCGCGCACGCTGCAGCGCCAGCTGGAGCAGGATGGCGATACCTTCTCCGCACTGGTCAATGAAGTGCGCCGCGAGCTTGCGCAACGCTACCTGCAGGATCCGCAGCGCCCGCTCGCCCGGGTCGCCACGCTGCTGGGGTTTTCAGAACCCAGCGCATTCTCGCGCTGGTTCGCGGCACAGTTCGGCAAGTCGCCGACGCGCTGGCGCCAGGACGGCGCCTGAGACGGACTGCCTACTTCAGGTACTTCATCGTGGCGACACCCGTTGCCACCAGCAACTCCCCATCCAGCCACACCTCTGCGCGCGAGAAGAAGATCGAGCGTCCGCGCCGGTCGACCATGCCCTTTGCGGTCAGCAACTTGCCCGTGCCGTTGCTTAGGAAGTTCGAGGTCAGCGACAGCGTGACCGCATGGCGCGCGTCCTCGCCTGGCGCCGAGTAAAGGCCCGAGTATCCAGTGGCGGCGTCGAGCAAGGTGCAGAGGGTGCCGCCATGCACCACCCGGCTGCGGTTGAGCATATTGGGCGCGAGCGGCAGCTCAAGTTCTACATAGTCGTCGCGCCACTGGGTGATCCTGACACCGATGCTTTCCAGTGCCGGATTGTCCAGACAGAACTCGCCATCGCCCTCACCTTGAGGTTTCACCGCATCCATTGCTTGGGTTTCCATTTCGCTGATCGTTTCTCTGATACCGGTGCAGCGCGTGGCTTGCTCGCTGCCCGAAGCCTCATTTCTGCGCGATTTACGGCTTTTCGTAAATCTCTATTTCACGAAGCGCATCTTTTGCCAGCATGAATAGGCCCCTGGGGGTCATTCATTCGCCGCGCCTGCGCCGCCTTTGACTCGGTATTGAGAACGACCTAGGCTAAGTAAGCTTCCCCTGCACCTTGGCCACACACCACGGGCAAGTGATGTACCGGCGACGTTGCGACGTCCTGCAAAACCAGGAGGGCTCACCCATGAACATGCGGCCAGATCCGACATTTCACGCCTCGCCGGAACTTGCGATCAGCGCACCAGCGGAATCATTTGCTTATACGGTGCTGCTAAGCCCCGACGCCTCGCAGCCAGACGCGCTCGCGGTGATCGACGCCAAACCCGGCTCGCCCACCTACAGCCAGGTCGTGCATACCGTGCCGATGACCAACAAGGGCGACGAGTTGCACCATTTCGGCTGGAATGCGTGCTCGTCGTCGTTGTCGCCGCTGACCGGCCATGCGTTTCTCGAACGGCGCTACCTGATCATTCCGGGCATGCGCTCGTCGCGCCTGTATATCATCGACACCAAGCCCCACCCGACCCAGGCACGGATCCACAAGATCGTTGAACCGGACGAGATCTTCCGCAAGACCGGCTACTCCAGGCCCCATACCGTGCACTGCGGGCCGGAGGGCATCTACGTCAGCACGCTCGGGGGCGGTGGCCCGGATGGCACGGACGGCGCGCCCGGCATCTTCATCATGGACTGCGAGACCTTCGACGTGCTGGGCCGCTGGGAAATCGACCGCGGCGAACAGGAGAAGCACTACGACTTCTGGTGGAACCTGCCGCGCGACTACATGGTGTCCAGCGAATGGGCCCTGCCGCCGCAGTTCGAGAACGGGCTGGTGCCCGAGGACCTGCTGGGCAACCGCTACGGGCACAAGCTGCATTTCTGGGACCTGCGGGCGCGCCGCAACGTGCAGACCATCGACCTGGGCGCCAACCACCAGATGGCGCTGGAAGTCCGGCCTGCGCATGATCCGATCCGGGAATACGGCTTTGTTGGCGTGGTGGTCGATACCACCAACCTGGAAGGCTCGATCTGGACCTGGTGGCGCGAAGGCGGCAAGTTCCACGCCGAGAAGACGGCAACCATCCCGCCCGAAGCCGCCGACGCAAGCCTGCTGCCGCCGCTGCTGCAGGGCTTCGGTGCCGTGCCGCCGCTGGTGACCGATATCGATCTGTCCCTCGACGACAAGTTCCTCTACGTGTCCTGCTGGGGCACCGGCGAAATGCGGCAGTATGACGTGAGCGATCCGCGCAACCTGAAGCTCGCCGGCTCGGTCCATATCGGCGGCATCGTCCGCCGCACGCCGCATCCCAACGGCAAGCCATTTGCCGGCGGCCCGCAGATGGTCGAGATCAGCCGCGACGGCAAGCGCGTCTACTGGACCAACTCGCTCTACTCCACCTGGGACAACCAGTTCTACCCAGACGGCATCCCCGGCACGCAGGTCATGGCGCATGCCGGCCCAGACGGCGGGCTGACGCTGGCCGATGACTATTGGGTCGAGTTTCCGGAAGGCTACCGCGCGCACCAGATCCGGCTGGAAGGCGGCGACTGTTCGACCGACTCGTTTTGCTATCCGTCGGTCAAGGCTTGACCGGTCACGCTTGGGAACAGATCGGCCTCTGGTCGGCAGTGCTGGCCAGCGGCCTCTATCACGGCATCAACCCGGCCATGGGCTGGCCGCTGGCGGTATCGAACGGCCTGCTGGCGCATAGCAGCCGCGCCCTCCTTGCCGCGCTCGGGTACCTGGCTTTCGGGCACGCGCTTGCGGTATTGGCGGTAACGCTGCCTTTCGGCATGCTGGCTGCCCTGGTCGCCTGGCAAGCGCAAATCCGCATCGGCGCCAGCGTGCTGCTGGTTGGTTGCGGCATCGTGCTGCTGCTCAGGCGAGGCCACCCGCGGGCACTGGTGCGCATCGCGCCATCGCGGCTAGCGCTATGGTCGTTCGCGGTGGCGATTGCGCATGGCGCCGGCCTGATGCTGGTGCCGATCTATCTTGGCCTCTGCCGTGTCGAGGCGGACCTGGGGCACCAGGCCGCCGCCACGCTCGCCAGCGCCAACCTGGGCATGGCGCTGGTGGTCGCCGTCATCCACACCCTGGCCATGTTCGCCGTGGGCGGCGGCATGGCATGGCTGGTCTACCGCTACCTGGGACTGAAGTTCGTGTCGCGGAGCTGGTTCAACCTGGAGGCGGTCTGGGCCGCCAGCCTCATCCTGGTCGGGATGCTGGCGCTGGGTCTTGAAGCCTTTGGATAAACGCTGAACTCAACCGGCCAGCCGCGCCGCCAGCCGCCCGCGCGTGATCGCGGCGATCTGCGCCAGCGCTTCGTCAAGCTCCTGCTGCGTGCTGCGGCCAAGGCGGCGCTCGAACGCGGCGAAGATGCCCTCGCGGGTGTAGTGGCGCACGCAGATGATGAACGGGAAGCCATGGCGCGCCTGGTAGTCAGCGTTGAGCTGGTCCAGCGCGGCCTCTTGCTGCGCCGACATCGCATCCAGGCCGGCGCTCTTCTGCTCGGCGTTGGAATCGGCCGTCATCGTGCCCGCGCGGATATTGCGTGCCGACAACTGCGGGTGCAGGTTCAGGAAATCGCGCTGGCGCGGCTCGTCGAGCTTGCGCACCACGTCCATCATGGCGCCGTGCAGCGCCGTCGCCGATGCGAACGGCCGCTGCGCCCAGGCGCCCTCGGCGGCCTGCGGAAAGTGTTCGAACACGCTGCCGAAGGCATCGGCAAAGGCCGCTTCGTCCAGGGCGTTGACCGACGCCAGGTCGAGTGGTTGAGACATGGATGCTTCTCCCGTAGGGATCCCGCGCATGGGGAATCGTTGGATACGGGGCCGAGTATAGGAACGGCCCGCCACAGCGGCGAGAGCCCGCGCCCTATAGATCCCATAACAGAAACCGATACCGCTAGCGGCGCATATCGCGCAGGTCGCGCAGCTCCTGCGAGGCGGCGGTCAGCATGCCGCGCAGCCAGACATGCGCGGCCGAGCGGTGGCGCGACGGATGCCACAGCTGGTAGAAGCGCATGAACGGGAACTCGATCGGCGGTTCCAGCACCGCAAGCGGCACATGCTGCGCATGGTAGTTGGCGAAGTGGCGTGCGGTGGTCAAGATCAGGTCGGTGCCGGGGATCAGGCTGGGCGCCAGGTTGAAGTAGGGACAGCTGATGCGGTTGTCCCGGTGCACGCGCATGGTGCTCAGGCCGGCATCGACCAGGCCGCGCTGGTCGCGCGAATACGGCGTGGGCACGATATGCGAGGCGCCCAGGTAGGCCTGGGCGGTGAACTTGCCGGGCTGCGCATGCACGCTGTCCTGCGCCACCACGCACACCACCTCGTCTTCCAGCAGCACGGACAGGTGCAGGTGCTCAGGCGGATTGGGCCAGTTGCCGATCACGATATCGACCGTACCCGCCGACAGCGCCTGCTCGTAATCGAAGGTGGCCCCCAGCGGCAGCGCCGACAGCCGCGCGTGCGGCGCCGCACGCCGCACCGCGCGCACCACGTGCGCGAAGAACGGCGGGGCCAGGTAGTCAGGCATGGCCACCACGAAGCTCTGCTCGGTGGTGGCGGGGTCGAAGCGGTCGTCCGAGACCAGCAGGTTGTCCAGCGCGCTGAGCGCGGCCTGGGCATTGCGCGCCAGCTGCAACGCGCGCTCGGTCGGCACCATGACGTTCTTCTCGCGCGTGAGCAGCGGGTCGTTGAAGATCGCGCGCAGGCGCTTGAGCGCGGCGCTGATGGCCGGCTGCGACTGGTTCAGGCGGATCGCCGTGCGCGACACGCTCTGCTCGGCGATCAGGATGCACAGCACGCGCAGCAGGTAGGTATCGAACGGGTCGTCGGCGCGAATCATGTTGGGTCCGTGGCAGAAAAAGTGGAGGCCTGGCGGGTGCGGCTGCCGCCGCTCCGGGCGGCAACGCCGTGCCAGGCAATGGCGACTTTGTAGCGTGTCGCGCACCGCACGACAACCGGTACAACCCGGACGAGCCTGCCCGGTCCGCGTGCGCGCACCCCGGAAAACGGCCTGCCTAGGGTAATCCATAGGTCCGCCAGGGCCCCGCCGGAGCACCCGCAAACCCGCGCCACACAAGGGATTGCAGCCCATATCGGTGCTGCTATGGGGTCTATACCAGCCCCCTCGTTTCGCATTGGCGGGCCATTCATATACTTGCTCCCAACCCGGCGGACGGCATGCACCGCCGCCAAGCAAGACCTGGCAGAACACGACAAGACAGGAGACATCATGTCGATCACGAAACAAGGCATCCCGGTATTTGCCGGCACCGCCGACGACGCCGAGGACAGCGTCTACCGGAAGGTAACCTGGCGCCTGCTGCCCTTCCTTGGGGTGCTGTGGGTACTGGCCTGGCTGGACCGCGTCAACATCGGCTTCGCCAAGCTGCAGATGCTGGATGCGCTCCACTTCAGCGAGGCCGTGTACGGGCTGGGCGCGGGCATTTTCTTCCTTGGCTACTTCTTCTTCGAGGTGCCGTCGAACATGCTGCTGCAGAAGATCGGCGCCAAAAAGACGATCATGCGCATCACCATCTGCTGGGGCGTGATCTGCATGCTGCAGACCTTTGTCACCACGCCCACGCAGTTCTACATCCTGCGCTTCCTGCTGGGCGCATTCGAAGCCGGCTTCTACCCGGGCGTGATCCTGTACCTGACCTACTGGTACCCGTCGCAGCGCCGCGCGCGCGCCTTCGGCACCTTCATGTCCGCATCGGCCATCGCCGGCGTGCTGGGCGGCCCGCTGGCCGGCTGGATCATGACCAGCATGGCTGGCGTGAACGGCATGCACGGCTGGCAGTGGCTGTTCATCCTGGAAGGCATCCCGTCGGTGCTGGCCGGCATCTTTGCCTGGTTCTACATGACCGACAAGCCGGAGCAGGCGCGCTGGCTCTCCGACGACGAGAAGCGCGTGCTGCAGGACGCCCTCAAGCGCGACAACGCCGCCCTGGGCGAGCGCGGCCACGACTGGCGCACGCTCTTCACCAACCCCAAGGTGTGGCTGCTGATCGCGATCTTCTTCTGCCTGCTGTGCGCCAACTCGACGCTGACCTTCTGGATCCCGACCATCATCAAGGACGTGGGCTTCACCACGCCGATGGCGGTGGGCTGGATCGCCGCCGTGGCCTACCTGTGCGGCGCCGCCGGCATGATCCTCAACGGCGCGCATTCCGACCGCCGCAACGAAGTGCGCTGGCACTTCAGCGGCGCGGCGCTGGTCGGTGGCGGTGCCATGGCCGTGCTGGCCGTGCTGCTGGGCGCGCAGGTGCTGTCGCCGGTGATCGCACTGCTGGCCATGACCGCCGCGCTGGTCGGCACCATGAGCGCCATCCCCGTGTTCTGGCAGCTGCCCAACCGATACCTGGCAGGCAGCGCCGCCGCGGTGGGCGTGGCCCTGATCAACTCGGTGGCCAACCTGGCCGGCTTTGGCGCGCCCTATGTGATGGGGCTGATCAAGAACACTACCGGCAAGCTCACCTCCGGCCTGTACCTGGTGGCGGTGATCGAGGTGCTGGCCGCGGCGCTGGTGCTGGTCGGCATCCGCAAGCTGGGCGGCAAGCACGGCAAGCAAGGGGCCTGACATGGACGACTATGCTTTTGATCCCACCCGCCGGCGCTTCGCGCTGCAATCGATGACGCTGGGCGGCGGCGCGCTGCTGGCCGGCGCCAGCTGGGGCGCCACGCCGGAGGCGGCGGCCCCGAACCAGACCGCTGCGCCGGTGCAGCAAGGCGGCCTGAGCCCGCGCCTGACACTGCACGCGCTGGACACCTACCACGGCACGCCCGCGGCCGGTATGCGCGTGGAGATGTTCCGCATCGACAATGGCCAGCGCACGCCGCTGCAGACCGTCACGCTGGCCGCCAACGGCCGCAGCGAACCGCCGCTGCTGATCGGCGACAGCTACCGCACCGGCACCTATGAGCTGATCCTGCACGCGGACGAATACTTTGCCGCACGCAAGGCCAGCCTGCCGCAACCCTCCTTCCTGTCGAAGATCCCGCTGCGCCTGCGCGTCACCGACGCCAGCCAGCGCATCCACCTGCCCGTGCTGTTCGGGCCGTGGAGCTACAACTACTACCGCGGCAGCTGACGCCGCGGCCCAACCCGGAGACACACGCATCATGGCAGGCATCAGCACACATGTGCTCGACGTATCCCTGGGCCGCCCCGTGGCCGGCATGCAGGTGGAACTGTTCGACGTCGCCACCCAGCCGCCACGGCTGATCGCGCGCGCTCGCACCAACCACGACGGCCGCACCGACACGCCAATGCTGCCGCCGGCCCAGGCGCGCACCGGCGAGTTCGAGCTGCGCTTCTGGGTGGCGGACTACTTCCGCACCCCCGACGTCTTCGCCGACATCGTGCCCGTGCGCTTTACTATCGCGGACGCCGCGCAGCACTACCATGTGCCGTTGCTGTGTTCGCCGTGGAGCTTCGGGACGTATCGGGGCAGCTGAATGCAAGAAGCATGTCGCCCGTGCCGAAAAGCGGGCGACTGTCGACGACCTCGTCACCGCCCCCCTAGCGCGGCTTGCGCACTTCCGTTTCCCCTGGCAAGAGCACATCACCGTCGCTGGTCCGGGGCATCATCAGCGGCACCGGCTTCCCGGTCCGCTTTTCCACCATCTGCGAGCGCCGCTCGCCGCGCGCAAACAGATGGTGTTCGCCCCATTGGCGCAAGGCCAATACGACGGGGAACAAACTCTCTCCCTTTTTCGTCAGCACATACTCGTGATACGCACTGCCATCGGAAGCCGGCTGCGTCGTCAGGATGCCGGCTTCCACCAGCCGGCGCAGACGGTCGGCCAGGATGTTGCGCGCGACCGCCAGGCTGCGCTGGAAATCGCTGAAGCGGCGTATGCCGTCGAACGCATCGCGCACGATCATCAGCGACCAGCGCTCGCCGACCAGCTCCAGGGTGCGCGCAACGGGGCAGGTTTCATCGCTGGGGTCTTTGCGGGTGGCCATGTCTTGGTTGCCTTGGGGCTGTGCAGCCCGTCAATGTAGTTGCATTTTAAAACCAGTAGGCTTACGCTTCAACTGGTTTTGATTTGCAACCATGTGAACTGGTATGGAAACCTCCCCCGCGGTGACGGCACCGCCTCCGACTTGCCCTGCGGCACCGTGTGCGAACCTGCCGCGCGGCGCCGTGCTGCTGTTCGCCTGCGCCAGCGGCCTGAGCGTCGCCAATGTCTATTACGCCCAGCCGCTGCTGGATGCGCTGATGGCGGATTTCTCCATCAGCGCCGGGGCCATCGGCGGCGTGGTCACCGCCACCCAGCTTGGCTGTGCCCTGGCGCTGCTGTTGCTGGTGCCGCTGGGCGACCTTGTGGAACGCCGCCGCCTGATGCTGGCACAGGTGCTTGCCCTGGCCGGCGCGCTGGCCGCCGTGGCGCTGGCGCCGTCCGTTACCGTGCTGCTGGCGGGGATGCTCCTGACCGGCTTGCTCGGCACCGCCATGACCCAGGGACTGATCGCCTACGCGGCCGCGGCAGCAGGACCGCATGAACGCGGGCGCGTGGTCGGCACCGCGCAGAGCGGTGTCTTTATCGGACTGCTGCTGGCGCGTGTCGTGGCCGGCGGCGTCAGCGACGTGGTCGGGTGGCGCAACGTCTATGTCTGCGCCGCAGCGGCGATGCTGGTGCTTGCGTGGCTGCTATGGCGTGCGCTGCCAGTGGTGGCCAGCGCCGGCCAGCGGATGCGCTATGCCAGCCTGGTCGCATCGATGTTCCTGCTGCTGCGCCGCGACCGGGTCTTGCAGATCCGGGGCACGATCGCGCTGCTGATGTTCGCGGCGTTCAACATCCTGTGGAGCGCCCTGGTATTGCCGCTGAGCGCTCCGCCCTACGCGCTGTCGCATACGGCCATCGGCGCCTTCGGGCTGGTTGGCGCGGTGGGTGCCCTGGCGGCCGCGCGTGCGGGACGCTGGGCGGACCAGGGCTTCGGGCAGCGCACCACGCTCGCGGCACTGGTGCTGCTGGTGGCGGCCTGGCTTCCGCTGTCGTGGCTGGAGACATCGCTGTGGCCGCTGGCCATTGGCATCGTGCTGCTCGACCTGGGCGGCCAGGCCATCCACGTCACCAACCAGAGCATGATCTTCCGCACCGACCCCGCGGTACATAGCCGGCTGGTCGGCGCGTACATGCTGTTCTACGCGGCGGGCAGCGGGCTGGGCGCCATTGCCACCACGGCAGTCTATGAGGCTGCCGGGTGGCGGGGCGTCTGCGTGCTGGGCGCCGTGGTCAGCTTGCTGGCGCTGATGTTCTGGGCCGCCACCCGCCGCTTCATGCCGGCGCAAGCCGCGCAGGCAGGCACACCCGTCATTAGCAAGATCGGACGGCAGGAAGCAAGAAAGCCGTAGAATCCCCGGCTGACAACTTCTCCTCAAGACCGTGAAAGCACTTTCCCGCCTGAACCTGAAGCAGGCCGCCCTGCTCTGTGCCGCCCTGCTGACATCCGTTTCGATCCATGCCGCATCTCCTGCCCAGCCTGACGCAGCCGGCAACACCGCGGCGCCGCTGGGACTGGAGCTGGGCAAGGCCAGGTGCTCTCGCCTGGCGCCGCCGCAGAATAACGCCAGGACCGGCAAGTCCGAGTGGGCCGGTGGCGATGCCGTCGAGCTCAGGCACCTGGAGCGCTTCCACCTCCCGGGCCTGACGCGCGTGATCCTGAACTGCGATGCGCAGGACACCGTGGCGCTGATCACGATGACGTTCGAGCGCACGGCGCTGGATGAGGTGCGCAAGAAGCTCGACGAACGCTATGCGTCCCTGCGCAAGACCGAAGGCGCGGCGGAGAATGGCTACGCCGAGTGGGCCGCCGCGAATGGCAGCCTGGAACTGCTCTATGGGCGCGACAGCAAGCACTTCACCGTGGCGTACTGGGCCAGGGGCGCGAAGGCGAGGTACTTCTCATATAGCGGCACTGACAACAAGAAGCCCGCCGCGGCCACGTCTGCCAGCCAGCCCCAGCCTGCGCCGCTGTGACCGCGGGCGGCTCGCGCCTAAAACCCCACTGCCTGCCCGTCGCGCCGCGAGTCCGAGGCCGCGATATAGCCGTCCGGCGCCTTGTAGATAAGCTGCGCCGAACCGAACTCCAGGCTGTCGCGCGGCGCCACTTCAACGCGATGGCCCATGCCGCGCAGCGTGGAGACCACGTCCGGCGGCAGATGCGCCTCGACATTCACCACCGGGCCGTGCTCCACGCGGAAGCGCGGGGCATCGCTCATGGCCTGCGGATTCTGGCCGAAGGCAGCAAGCCGCGCCATCATCTGCACGTGGCCCTGCGCCTGCATCGAGCCGCCCATCACGCCGAATGACATTACTGGCTCGCCATTGCGGGTGACGAAGCCCGGGATGATGGTGTGCATCGGCTGCTTGCCCGGCGCCACGCAGTTGGCGTGGCCGGGCTTCAGGTTGAAGCCCGCGCCGCGGTTATGCAGCGCGATGCCGGTGCCGGGCACCACCACGCCGGAGCCAAAGCCGCGGTAGTTGGACTGGATATACGACACCATCGAACCCGCGGCATCCGCGCTGGACAGGTAGACGGTGCCGCCGCTCTTCGGAACGCCAGCGGTGGGTGTGCCGGCGCGTTTCATATCGATCAGCGCCGCGCGCTCGGCAAGATAGGCCGGATCCAGAAAGGCGGCGGGCGCGTGCTGCATGGTGGCGGGGTCCGACACGTGGCGGTGCAGGTCGGCGAAGGCCAGCTTCATCGCCTCGATGCTGACGTGGTAGAAGCCGGCGCTGTCGCAGCCCATGCTTTCCACGTCGAAGCGGTCCAGGATGCCGAGGCCGATCAGCGCGGCGATGCCCTGGCCGTTCGGGGGAATTTCATGGAGCGTAAAGCCGCGGAACTGCTGCGCCATCGGCTGGACCCAGGCGGCGCGATGCGCGGCCAGGTCGTCGGCGCGGATGGCGCCTCCGGTTTCCTCGGCGAACGCGACGATGCGCGCGGCGAGTTCACCCGTGTAGAAGCTTGCGCCATCGCTCTCGGCAATACGCTGCAGCGTGGCGGCCTGCTCCGGGAAACGCCAGCGCTCGCCCGCCTGCGGTGCCCTGCCGTCGCGCAGGAACGCCTTGGCAAAACCAGGCTGCCCGGCCAGCACCGGCACCTGCGCGGCCCATTGCCGTGCGATCTGCGGTGACACCAGGAAACCCTGTTCAGCGTACTCGATGGCCGGTGCGAACAGCCGCGCGAACGGCAGCTTGCCGAAGCGGGCCGACAGCGCCTTCCAGCCCGCGACCTGGCCCGGCACGGTGACCGTATCCCAGCCAACCTGGGGCATGCTGTCGTGCCCGGCGAAATGATCCAGGGTCCAGCGCGCCGGCGCCCGGCCGCTGGAGTTGAGCCCGTACAGCTGCCCCTCATGCCAGACCAGCGCGAACATGTCCCCGCCAATGCCGTTCATGACCGGCTCCACCACGGTCAGCGCAATCGCGCTGGCAATGGCGCTGTCGATGGCATTGCCGCCTTCGTACAGCATGCGCAGCCCCGCCTGCGCGGCGAGCGGCTGACTGGTGCTGACCGCGTTGGCGGCCAGCAGCGGCATCTTTTGCGACGGGTAGGGAAAGGTCCAGTCGAAAGGCAACATCGGGAACTCCATTCAGAACAGGTAAAAGGGCGCGCGGGCGGCGCCCCAGGGTTGCTGCACGCGGCTTATTGCAGCGTCACGCCGGATTGCTTGACGAGCTTTTCGGTGCGCGGGATCTCCGCGCTGACCATCGCGCTGAAATCGCCGACGCTGCCGCCGCGCGGCTCGGCACCGGTGGCAGCAAGGCGTTCACGGAACTCCGGGGCCTTGAGCAGCTTGTTGATCGAGACATTGAGCTTGCTGACCACGTCGGCCGGCGTGCCCTTGGGCGCGACAATGCCATACCACGGTGCGATATCGAAACCGGCATAACCCTGCTCGGCAATCGTCGGAATCTCCGGCGCGTTGGGCGAGCGCTTAGCGGTGGACATGCCGAGCGCGCGCAGCTTGCCGGCCTTCACATAGGGCAGGCCGGTCATGATGGTGTCGAAATACATCGACACCTGGCCCGACAGCAGCGCCGGGATCGCTTCGCCGGCGCCCTTGTACGGCACATGGACGATATCGATGCCGGCCGCGGCCTTCAGCATCTCGCCGGCGATATGCGAGGTGGTGCCGGCACCGAAGGAGGCATAGGTCAGCTTGCCGGGATTAGCCTTGGCATACGCGACCATCTCGGGCAGCGTCTTGAACGGCAGCGAGGGGTTGGACAATAGGATATTCGGCGTGACCGCGACCACTGCCACCTTCTCGAACGCATCCGGGTCATAGCTGAGCTTCTTGTACAGGAACCGGTTGGTCACCATCGACGCCGGCCCGGACATCAGCAGCGTATAGCCATCGGCCGGCGCGCGCGCGGCCACCTCGCTGCCGATCATCGCGGCGGCGCCCGGGCGGTTTTCAACCACAAAGGTCTGGCTGTATTCCTTGCCGAGCCCGATGCCGATCTGCCGCGAGATCAGGTCGGTGGCCGAGCCGGCCTGGAACGGCACGACAATACGCACCGGCTGGCTGGGCCAGTCGCGGGTGCCTTGCGCAAGTGCCAGTGAAGAGGCCGTCAGCATGGTGACAGCAAGCAGGCTGCGGATAGCAGTGGAACGCATCTTTGTACCCTCATCGATAAAATGGCATCCGCTGACAGGAACGGATGGCACTTCCCAGTCCGCAATATGCGTGCCATTGGCGTTGGGCCGATCCCGGCGCGCGTCCTGTCCGCCCCCTTCCCTTTCCCGGAAGTTTGCGCAGGTCTTGCACCGGAGTCGCCCACCTGGCACCGGCATTTGCCGGACTGTCTTGTCTCCATGGGGCCAGCGCACTGCGTGGGTGCGCCATGCCCCGCCCTGGTGGTGGGGTGTGCTTTACCCCTGCTGTTATTCGACTTCCATGCAGAGGTACTTCGTCTCCAGATACTCGTCGATGCCATGGCGTGAGCCTTCGCGGCCCAGCCCCGATTGCTTGACGCCGCCGAACGGCGCCACCTCGTTGGAGATCAGCCCAGTATTGATGCCGACCATGCCGTACTCGAGCGCCTGCGCCACGCGCCAGATCTTCGCCATGTCGCGCGAGAAGAAGTAGGCGGCCAGCCCGGATTCGGTATCATTCGCCATCGCCACCACTTCTTCTTCGCTGGTGAAGCGGAACAGCGGTGCCAGCGGGCCGAAGGTCTCCTCGCGCGCGACCCGCATCGACGAAGTTGCATTGGCCAGCACCGTCGGCGCGAAGAAGGTGCCGCCGAGCGCATGGCGCTGGCCGCCCGTCAGCACCGTGGCGCCGTGCGCGAGCGCGTCGGCGATATGCGCTTCGACCTTGGCTACCGCATCGGCGTCGATGAGCGGGCCTTGCGTGACCCCGCTGTCGACGCCATGGCCCGGCCGCAGCTTTTCGACCGCGCTGACCAGCCGGCGCGCGACCTCGTCGTAGACGCGGTCGTGCACATAAATGCGGTTGGCGCAGACACAGGTCTGGCCGCTGTTGCGGAACTTGGAGGCAAGGATGCCCTCGACCGCGCGATCCAGGTCGGCATCGTCGAAGATGATCAGCGGCGCGTTGCCACCCAGTTCCAGCGAGAGCTTCTTCACGGTGCCGGCGCACTGCGCCATCAGCAGCTTGCCGATCGCTGTCGAGCCGGTAAAGCTGAGCTTGCGCACCACCGCGCTGGCGCACAGCACGCCGCCGATCTGCACGGCGTCGCCGGTCACCACCTGCAGCACGCCACGCGGCACGCCGGCCTGTTCGCCCAGCACGGCCAGCGCCAGTGCCGTGAGCGGCGTCTGTTCGGCGGGCTTGACGATGATGGTGCAGCCGGCGGCGAGCGCCGGGCCGACCTTGCGCGTGATCATCGCCGCGGGGAAGTTCCACGGCGTAATGGCCGCGCACACGCCCACCGGCTCGCGCAGCACCAGCATCTTCTGGCTGCTGCGCGGGCTGGCCAGCACCTCGCCATCGACCCGCTTGGCTTCCTCGCCAAACCACTCGAGGAAGCTCGCGGCGTAGGCCACCTCGCCACGCGCCTCGGCCAGCGGCTTGCCTTGCTCTGCTGTCATCAACTGAGCCAGGTCTTCCTGGTGTGCCAGCATCAGGTCGGCCCAGCGGCGCAGCACGGCGGCGCGCGCCTTGCCCGTCTGCGCGCGCCACGCCGGCAGCGCGCGCTCGGCGGCGCGCACCGCCTGTTCGGCTTCAGCCGCGCCGGCCAGAGGCACCGAGCCGATCCGTTCTTGAGTCGCCGGGTTGAAGACGGCGAGTTCTGCGCCGCTTTGCGCCCCGGTCCATTCGCCGTCGATCAGGCAATGGCTGCGCAACAGCGCGGTATGTTGGAGTTCCATGTGTTCCCCTTATTCGGCCAGCGCCTGGGTCAGCACCGCCAGCGCCGCGTCGAACTGAGCCTGCGGGATGGTGAGCGGATAGAGGAAGCGGATGACATTGCCGTAGGTGCCGCAGGTCAGCAGCACCAGGCCGGCTTCCAGAGCACGGGCCTGGACGCGTTTGGCATGCTCGGCGCTGGGCTGGCCCGTGGCGGGATCACAGAATTCGGCGGCGACCATCGAACCCAGCCCGCGCACCTCGGCCACTGCGGGGCAGTGCTTGCGCTGCGCCAGCAGGTGCTCGCGCAACTGCTGGCCCAGGCTGGCGGAGCGCTCGCACAGCTTTTCTTCCTCGATGACATCGATGACCGCGTGCGCTGCGGCCACCGCCAGCGGATTGCCGGCATAGGTGCCACCGAGGCCGCCGGGCAGCGGCGCATCCATGATCGCGGCCCGGCCGCTGACGGCCGACAGTGGCATGCCGCCGGCCAGGCTCTTGGCCATGGTGATCAGGTCCGGCTCCACGTCATAGTGCGACATCGCGAACATCTTGCCGGTACGGCCAAAGCCGGTCTGCACTTCATCGGCGATCAGCACGATGCCGTGCTGGTCGCACACCGCCCGCAGGCCCCGGATGAAATCGGCCGGCGCCGCCTGGAAGCCGCCTTCACCTTGCACCGGCTCAACGATGATCGCGGCCACGCGGCCCGGATCGATATCGGTCTTGAACAGGCCTTCAAGCGCCTGCAGCGCTCGCTCAGTGCTGACGCCATGCAGCGCGCTGGGGAACGGGGCGTGATAGATGTCGGAGGGGAACGGGCCAAACCCGATCTTGTACGGCGCCACCTTGCCGGTCAGCGCCATGCCCAGCAGCGTGCGGCCATGGAAGGCGCCAGAGAATGCGATCACGCCGGGGCGGCCGGTATGCGCACGGGCGATCTTGATGGCGTTCTCCACGGCCTCTGCGCCGGTGGTGAACAGGGCCGTCTTGTTCAGGCCCTGGATCGGCACCAGCGCGTTGATGCGCTCGGCCAGCGCGACATAGCCCTGGTAGGGCACGATCTGGTAGGCCGTATGCGTGAAACGCTCCAGCTGCGCGGCGATGGCCTGCATCACGCGCGGGTGGCGGTGGCCCGTGTTGAGCACGGCGATGCCGGCGGCGAAGTCCGTGTAGGCACGGCCTTCCACATCCCACAGCGTGGCGTTCTCGGCGCGGTCGGCGTAGAAATCGCACATCACGCCCACGCCGCGCGGCGTCGCGAGGGTACGGCGTTGGTTCAGTTCGAGGTTTTTCATGGTCATTGTGCGGTAAGGACTGTCGGCACCGGCCGACTCGCGAAACGGGCACCGCTGGCAGGGGCCCAGCGATGCCAGCCATTTCAACCGGCCTTGGCCCTATAATCCAGTACCGCTTTCGCAATTCCGATGGTGCCAATTTGAAATCGATCTGCGGCGACCAGCTGCTCCAGCGCCTGGGCCCCGAAGGCACGGCGGCACTGGGCAAACCGCTTAACCGCGGCCTCTACGAATGCATCCGCGGCGCGATACAGGACGGCAGCCTTGCGCCGGCCACCCGCCTGCCGCCGCAACGCGACCTGGCCGCCGAGCTGGGGCTGTCGCGCAATACGGTGATGTTTGCCTACGACCAGCTGCTGGCCGAGGGATACCTGTACGCGCGCACCGGCAGCGGCACCTTCGTTGCCGCCACCGCGCCGGAGCGCTACCTGAACGCCGCCGCAGCCCCGGCGACCGAGGTCGGGCCGCAGGCCATGCCCGGGCTGTCGCCGCGCGGACAGCGGCTGCTGGCCAATGCCTCGGCCTCGCCCACCCAATGGGGCGCCTTCATGCCGGGCGTGCCCGACGTCACGCGCTTCCCGCATCGCCGCTATGCCCAGATCTCGGCCCGCGTGTGGCGCAACCCGCACCCGGAGTGGCTGAGCTACAGCCATGGCGGCGGGCTGCCGGCGCTGCGCGAAGCCCTGGCGGCGCATCTGCGGGTGGCGCGCTCGGTGCGCTGCGATCCGGACCAGGTGCTGATCACCGAGGGCATTCACCAGGCCATCGACCTGGTGGTGAGGATGCTGGGCTCGCCCGGCGACCAGGCATGGGTGGAGGAACCCAGCTATTGGGGCATCCGCGGCGTGCTGCAGGTCAGCGACATCGGCATGGTGCCGAAGCTGGTGGACGACGAAGGCCTGACGCTGCCCGACACCGAAGCCGGCAGGGAGATGCCCGCGCCGCGCTTTATCTTCGTCACGCCCTCGCACCAGTACCCGCTCGGCGCCGTGATGAGCCTGAAGCGCCGGCGCGCGCTGCTGGAATACGCCCGCCAGCGCGGCAGCTGGATCGTGGAAGACGACTACGACAGCGAGTTCCGTTTTTCCGGGCAGCCGATTCCGTCGTTGCAGGGCATGGAACCGGATGCGCCGGTGATCTATATCGGCACCTTCAGCAAGACGCTCTATCCGGGCTTGCGCATGGGCTACCTGGTGTTACCGCGCAGCCTGGCCGGCGCCTTCCAGACCGCGCACGCCGAGCTATACCGGGCCGGCCACCTGATGACGCAGGCGACCGTCGCCGAATTCATGCAGGCCGGCGACTATGCCGCCCACATCCGCCGAATGCGGCCGCTGTATGCCCGGCGGCGCGCCATCCTGGCCGCGTTGATCGAGCGATACCTCGGCCCCGGCGCGCTGCACGAGCACGGCAGCAATGCCGGCCTGCACCTGGTGCTGCGCCTGCCCGACGATGCCGACGACGTGGCCATCACCGCCGCTGCCCGCGAGCGCGGCATCGTGGTGCGGCCGCTGTCGCGCTATTTCATCGGCGATGCTGTTCAGCAAGGTCTGCTGCTGGGGTATGCCTGCGTACCGGAAGAGGACATCGCGCCGGCCTTCGACAGGCTGCTTGGCTGCCTGCCGCGCGGCGGCATGCGCGCCCCGCTGCGTTGAACCATGCAGTGAGAGTTTCATCCTGACAAAAGCCGGAATTGCAATGAATCAACTGTTGGTCCGCAATGTCCGGCTCGCAGAAAACCAGGTTGATATCCTGATGGCAGACGGCCAGTTCGTGCGCATCGGCGCCGGGCGACCGGGCGGACCTGGCGCTGGTCGCCGCGCAAACGGTGGCCGAGGCGGTCGTGGCAAGGCCGGTCCGGCAACTGGTGGTGTCGGCCGGCCGGGTGGTCGCGCGCAATGGCGCGCTGGCATGAACCAGGCTGTGCTGGCGCTGGTTCAATCTCAGGCGGCTCAAGACTTCGGCTGTGGCGTGCTGCTGAACCCCTGCCGCTTGTGCGAGCCATCGCAGAAAGGCTTGTTCTCGGAATGGCCGCACCGGCACAACCAGACCTGCTCGCCTTCAAAAGCGAAGGTGGCGCCTGCCGGGGTCACGATCCTGACGGGACCCTTTATGCGGTACGGCCCATTGTCCTGTACCGTAACGGTGACAACGGTGTCTTCGTCCATGATGCATACACTCCCAGGCGACAGCCACGCTGGCACCCCTGTGGCAACCTTGTGCGCGCCTGTCTCTTCAAATCTACTCCAGTTTGTGGCGGGCGTTAAATAGACTGGCTGTAGGGCAACGTTGAGCTCGTGCCTTGCGTGGCAGTCCCTTGCAAAGCACTTTGCGGCCACAGACGGCCAGCTTCCGGCACTCCGGCCACGGTTGTCCGCCGAGCCCGGGTGCCCACAACCGTACGGAGGTGGCCTTCGATGAAGCCTCGTCAAGACGCACAGCAATGGCGCCGCTTCTATATCCTTGATGAGAAGAACCGGCCAGTGCAGGTAACCGACCACGACGAATGGTCGCGCTGGATGGCGGACAACGACCTGGTATTCCGCCGCACCCTGCTGGAGCAGTCCGGCGGCATGGTGACGACCCGCTTCCGGGGCGTGTCGGAAGCCGCACCGACGGACACCCCCTTGTTCATCACGCGCGTCACAGGGCTAGCTGAGCAGGACAATGAAAGTTTTGGCGCGCAGACGCTTGACGCGGCGCTGGAGGAGCATGAGCGAATCGTGCAGAAGCTGCTGCGCCAGCTGACCGGGCGGTGACTGGCAGCCCGGACCAGCATGCGCCTTTGCCTGAGCCTGGTGCCGGTCGCACCGCGATTGATCATGCGCCCTTTGCTGGAAGCCCGCCTCGTCAACGATGCCTTTGGCGACCCGGGGCTGTTCGTCGACTTCCTGGACGAACGGCGCGCGCTGCTGTTCGACCTGGGCGACATCGCCCGGCTGATGCCGCGCGAACTGATGCGCCTGTCGCATGTGTTTGTCACGCATGCGCACATGGATCATTTCTCTGGCTTCGACAAGCTGCTGCGGGTGCTGCTCGGGCGCAAGCCGCGCATTGTGCTGGTCGGCGGGCCAGGATTCCTGGCGCAGGTCGAGCACAAGCTGCTTGCCTATACCTGGAACGTGGTGCATCGCTACGCCACCGAACTGGTCATCGAAGTGGCCGAACTTGGACTGGACCGGCAGATGCGGCGCGCCTGCTTTTCCAGCCGGCACGGCTTTGCCAGAGAAGCCGAAGCGCGCGCCGCGAGGACCGGCGATATCGTGCACGACGAAGCGACGTTCCGGGTGCGCGCCTGCTTTGTCGACCACGGGACTCCATGCCTGGCCTACCTGGTGGAGGAAAAGGCCCGACTCGGCGTCAACAAGGAACGCCTGGCCGCATCCGGTCTGACCACCGGCGCCTGGCTGCGCGAACTCAAGCATGCCGTCCTGACCGGCGCAGCCGACGATGCGCCGATCCTTGTGCAGTGGCGGGACCGGCTCGGCGACCATGCGTCGGCGCGAACGGTCGGCGAGCTGAGCCGGCTGATCCTGGATGCCGAGCCCGGCCGGCGCATCGGCTACGTGACCGACCTGCGCTATACGAGCGAGAACGTGCAAGCGCTGTCGCAACTGATGCAAGGCGTCGACCAGCTCTTCATCGAGAGCGTGTTCCTGGACGTTGACCGGGCACACGGCCTGCGCAAGAACCACCTGACCGCTGCCCAGGCCGGATTGATTGCGCGCAGCATCGGCGCACGCGCGGTGACGCCGTTCCATTTTTCGCCACGCTATCAAGGGCGCGCCGATGAACTGGCTGCCGAGGTACGGGACGCCTGGGCCACGGAGTCCTTTGCAGAACAGGTACCGCCTGCGGTCTAGATCTCGATCTGCGTGCCAATCTCGATCACGCGATTTGCCGGTATGTTGAAATAATCTGCAGCATTACCGGCGTTCCTGCTCATCGTGGCAAACAGACGCTCACGCCATGAGGCCATGCCACTGGAAACGCCGGCTGCAGGGACGATGGCCTCGCGACTCAGGAAGAACGAGGTGTCCATGATGTCAAACTCCAGGCCAGCCGCCGCAGGCAGCGCGCCGAGCGCCTGCGCAACATCGGGCCGGTTCATGAAACCGAAGCGCAGCGTTATCCGGTAGCAGGCGTGTCCGAGCGGTTCAACGGCCGCGCACTCGGTCACCGGCACCGATGGTACGTCCTTCATCTTGACGGTAAGAAACACGACGCGCTCGTGTAGCACCCTGTTATGGTTGAGGTTATGCATCAACGCATGTGGCACCACATCCGGTGTCGGGGTAAGGAACACCGCCGTGCCGGGCACACGCGGTGGTGGTGCGAGAAACAGCGAATCCAGGAACGACTTGAGGGGTACGTCGGTACTTTGGAGCCGCTCCAACAGGGCTTGCCGGCCGCGAACCCATGTCAGCATCACGACAAACATCACGGCCCCGACAACGAGCGGGAACCAGCCCCCTTCGGCAACTTTCAACAGGCTGGAAGAAACGAAAGCCATATCCACCGCGATAAAGAAGCCAGTTGCGAAAAGGCTTAGCAGCAAGTTGTAGCGCCAACCGTAGCGGATCACAAAGAAGGTGAGAAGCGTCGTCACCAGCATCGTGCCGGTGACCGCGACACCGTATGCCGAAGCAAGATTGGACGAAGACCCGAAGCCGAGCACGGCAATCAGAACCACAACAAGCAATATCCCGTTGAGCGTCGGTATGTAGATCTGACCGATCGCCCGCTCTGATGTGTGCACCACGTTCATGCGTGGCAGATAGCCCAGCTGGATTCCTTGTTTCGTCAGCGAGTAGGCACCCGAAATCGTCGCCTGCGACGCGATCACTGTTGCCGCTGTCGCAAGTGCAACCATCGGATAAAGGGCCCACGACGGAAAGAGCAGGTAGAAGGGGTTCTCGATTGCTTTTGCATTCACAATGATCAGCGCGCCCTGCCCCAGGTAGTTGAGCGCAAGGGCCGGGAATACCAGGCCGAACCAGGCCAGGCGAATCGGGGCACTGCCGAAGTGTCCCATATCGGCGTAGAGCGCTTCGGCACCGGTGAACGCGAGCAGCACCGCCCCAAGCACCGCGAACGAGGCGAACCCGTGCTGCGTCACGAAACCGAGCGCGTGCAGCGGGCTGAGCGCGCCCAGGATTGCTGGATACCGGGCGATGCCGTGGATGCCCGCGGCGGCCAGGGCGATAAACCACACGATCGTGACAGGCCCGAACAGCGCGCCGATGGCCGCGGTGCCATGGCGCTGGAACAGGAACAGCGCGATCAACACACCCACGGATGCCGGCAAGATATACGGCTGCAGCGCGGTAGTGCCCACCTCGATGCCTTCGAGCGCCGAGAGCACCGACATGGCAGGCGTCAGCACGGCATCACCATAGAAGAGCGCCGCGCCAAACAGGCCCACGAGCAGGATCGGCGTCGGGGAGCGACCGACCTTTTTCACGGACGCCAGAGCGAGCGCGAGCAGTGCCATGATGCCGCCTTCGCCCCTGTTGTTTGCCCGCATGATGAGGATCACGTACTTGAGCGAAACGACCACCATCAGCGCCCAGAGGATCGCGGAGATGCCGCCGAGTATGTTCTCGGTTACGAGGGGAATCCCGTGGGCTGGATTGAAGGTTTCCTTGACCGCATAAAGGGGGCTCGTGCCAATATCGCCGTAGACGACGCCCAACGCAGCAAGGGTGAGCGCTGCGCGGGATTGCTGCAGGTGCGATTCGTCTGGCGTTTCACCGTTCATGGCATAGGAATCCACCGCTGCTCCTCGATTTTCGAACGGATGGTCCGCCTGCTCAGGGCAATCATATGAGGACGTCCCGCCGCCAGCCCTTCTGTCCGGGCCCCGCCTTTCGGGAGCGAGAGACGTATTCGACGCATGCCCGCCGCATGCAAAATGCCGCCGAACCTGTCATTGGCCCAGCCTTGCTACAATTCTGGTTCACAGAACGGCAAATATCATGGGCTTTGAACAACTCGCAGCACTAAGGGATCAACTGGCAAACAAGGCGAAGGCCGAATCACGTACGGAAGGCAAGCGCCGGCGCCCCGCGCCAGCTGCCGCGCCGGCTGCCGCACCCGCGAAGCCGCCCGTCGATCCGGTGGTGCATTCGATTGCCCGGCTGCAGAAGCACTTCCCCAAGGCGTTTCCGAAGAACCCGGCACCCAAGGTGCCGCTGAAGGTCGGCACGTTTGAGGATCTGGCCCAGCATGCGGGAAAGCTTGCCCTGACCGAGGCGGAGCTGCGTGAAGCGATCCGCACCTGGTGCAGCGGCGCACGCTATTGGTCGTGCATGGTGGAAGGCGCCAAGCGGCTGGACCTGGACGGCAATGAGGCCGGCGTCGTCAGCCTGGCGGATGCCAAGCGGGCCCAGCAGCTGAAGGCCCGCCGCAGTGCGGGCGCCCGGCCGCGGAAAGCCAAGCCTGCCACGCCCGCGGCCACGCCTGACACACCTGCCGCGCCCGCCGCCACGCCTGACAGCCCTGACACGCCTGCCACGCCCTGATCCCCGCCATCGGATCTGCAGCGGCGCTTACGCCAGCACCGCGCGTGCGATCACCGTCCGCTGGATTTCCGACGAGCCTTCATAGATGCGCAGGATCCGCGCATCGCGCACCAACCGCTCCAGCGGCATTTCGCGCGTGAAGCCGTAGCCGCCGTGGATCTGCAGCGCGGCGTCGGTAACAAAGCCGACCATCTCCGAGGCATAGAGCTTGGCCATCGATGCCTGCCCGGTGAAGGGCTCGCCGTCCCGGCGCCGTACCGCCGCCTGCAGGGTCAGCAGCCAGGCCGCCTCCAGCCGCGTGCGCATGTCGGCGAACATCCATTGCAGGCCTTGCTTGCGCGCCAGCGGCTCGCCGCCGACCTGGCGCTGCCTGGCCCAGTCCGCGGCGCAGGCCAGCGCTGCCTCGGCAATGCCCAGGCTGGTGGCGGCCACGTCCAGGCGGCTGTTGTCCAGCACCTTCATCGCGGTACGGAAGCCCGTGCCTTCCGGCCCCAGTCGGTTGGCGGCAGGGACGAAGCAGTCCAGCGCCACCTCATGGGCCGGCGCCCCGCGAATGCCCATCAGTTTCTCGGCAGGAGCGATCTCCACGCCCTCGCTGTGCCGGTCCACCACGAAGGCGCTGATACCGCGCGTGCCCGCGGCGGGATCGGTCTTGGCGTAGACGACGATAAAGTCCGCCGCGTCCGCGTTGGAGATGAAATGCTTGACCCCGCGCAGTCGGTAGCCGTCGCCCTCCGGGGTGGCGCGCGTGGCCATGTCGGCCGGGTTGGAGCCGGCGCGCGGCTCGGTCAGCGCAAAGGCGCCCAGCTTGATGCCGGCGGCCGCATCCGGCAGGTAGCGCTCGCGCAGGCTGTCGTCGCCGCCGATCAGGATGGAATCGGTAGCCAGGTAGTGCGCGCCGATCATCGACGAGGTAGAGGCGCAGGCCTTGGCAACCTCCACCAACGACAGGATCAGTGCCACGGGCGAGGTCTCGGTCCCGCCCCAGCGTTCCGGCAGGTTCATCCCCATTAGGCCGAGTTCGGCAAGTTGCGGCACATAGCACGTGGTGGAGGCTTCGGCCCGGTCCACCTCGGCCGCCTTCGGCGCCAGTTCGCTTTGCGCGAAGCGGCCGATGGCGTCGGCAATCTCGAGATCGCCCGGTTCGACGCCCAGTCGTTTATGCATGTTGTTTCTCCTTGCTGAACACTTGCGGATGCGCCGTAGCAGCGTTGGCCAACTCGGCCAGGATGGCTTCGGTGTGCTGCCCCAGCGCCGGCGCGGGCGTCACGCGGTTGGCGCCGTAGCCGGAGAACTTCACCGGCTGCGAGGGCAGCCGCACGGTGCCGCCTTCCGCCTCGGCCACTTCGGTAAGCAGGCCGCGGTGGGCGGCATGGTCGCTTTCCAGGGCTTCCTTGACGTTGCGGATGGGCGCGACAGGAATGCCCGCCTCGCTCAGCAGGCGGTTCACCTCGGCCACGGAAAAGCTGGCCGACCAGGCTTCGAGAACGGCGCACAGATCGCCCTCGAAGCGGCAGCGCGTCTCGTCGTCGGCAAAGCGCGGATCCTGCGCCATCTCCGGCCGGCCGATGGCATTGGCCAGTGCCTGGAACAGCTTGTTGTTCAGCACCGCCACCACGTAGAAGCCGTCCGCGGCGCGGTACACGCCGAACGGCGCGGACGAGGGATGGCGGTTGCCGACGCGCCGCGGCGCCAAGCCGGTCGCGGCATAGCGCGCAACCAGAGTGGCGCTCAGGCTTAGGGTGGCGTCGAACATCGAGACATCGATATGCGTGCCCCGCCCGGTCTTCTCGCGCGCCAGCAGCGCGGCCAGCACGCCCCATGAGGCGAACAGGCCGCTGACCGCATCCGAGACAGCCTCGCCCAGCATGGTCGGGGTGCCGTCCGGGGCGCCGGTGGCGTCCATCAGTCCGCACATTGCCTGCAGGATGATGTCGTAGGCCGGGCGATGCGATTCCGGGCCGGTCTGGCCGAAGCCCGACACGCTGGCGTAGACCACCGACGGATTCAGCGCACGCAGCGCCTCATAGCCGATGCCCAGCTTGTCCGCGACACCTGGACGGAAGTTCTCGACCACCACGTCGGCCCGGGCGCAGAGCGAGCGCGCCAGCGCCAGGCCCGCTGCCGTCTTCAGGTCGATCACGATGCTCTGCTTGTTGCGGTTCATGGCAGAGAACAGGCCGCTCTTGCCATCGACGAAGGGACCGACCGCGCGGTAGTCGTCGCCGCCCGGCGGTTCAATCTTGATCACCTCGGCGCCAAGGTCGCCGAGCAGCGCCGTGCAGTAAGGGCCCGCCAGCACGCGCGAGAAATCGATCACGCGGATGCCGGCAAGCGGCAGGTCGGAATGGGTCACGTCTTGGCCTCCAGGGCTTGCAAGCCCGCGGGCTTGCGTTTCAGTGACACCGATTCTGCGCAGCGCAGGCTATCAAGTAAAATATGAAATTCGACTAGCACCTATAGGATTTTCTGATGCGTGTCTCCTTGCGGCTGTTGCGCTACTTCGCCGCGACGGCGGAAACCGGCAGCACCACGGCGGCGGCGCGGCTGCTGAACGTCTCGCAGCCCTCCATCTCCGTTGCCATCCGTGAACTGGAGACGCTGTTCGAGGAAGCCCTGTTCGCCCGCGATGTCGGCGCAAGGATGACCCTGACCCGCTTCGGCGTGCGCAAGCTGGCGGAAGCGCGCCACATCCTTGGGGCAGCAACGGCATTTGAAGTGGACAAGAGCGGCGATGCCTCGGCGGGCGAGGTGCAGATCGGCGTCTTCCGCACCCTGGCGCCGGTCTACCTGCCGGTGGTGCTGCGCATGGCACGCGAGCGCTATCCCAAACTGTCGGTACGCTTTGTCGAAGGGGACCTCGCCCAGCTGGAGGACTGGCTGCACGGCGGGCAGATCGAGCTGGCGCTGACCTACGATGTGGGCATGCCCGATGACATCGAGCGCGAACTGCTGGCAGAGCTGCGGCCCTACGGCCTGCTGCCCGCAGGCTCACGGCTGGCCAGGCGCAAAGGCAGCCTGTCGCTGCACGAACTGGCGCAGGAACCGCTGATCCTGATCGACCTGCCGCACAGCCGTGAATTCCTGATGGCGCCGTTCTGGCAATTCGGGCTGCAGCCCGAGGTGCGCTACCGCGCGACTTCGCTGGAACTGGCGCGCGGCATGGTGGCGAACGGACTGGGCGCGGCGCTGCTGATCACGCAGGCACCGGCGTCGTCCCAGGTCACCGCCGTCGTGGAAAAGCCGATACGGGAAGACACCGTGCGCCAGCCGCTGGTGATCGCGCGCACGGCCCGCGCGACGCGCACCCGGGCGTCAGAGTTGCTGGCCGAGTGCGTGCGCGCGGCTGTGGAGGAAGCGAAGATCCAGCGCGCCTGACGGCGGGCGGCGTCCATTCAGCAGAGCCGGTCTGCAACCAATCCGCCACCAGCACCGTCCGCTCGGCCGCGTGGTTGTAGATCGTATGCTCGCCATCCGGCCAGATTCGTAGCGTCACGTCGTCCGTGAGCGCCGCGTCCAGGAAAGGCTGCTGGTCTTCCAGCTTCACCAACGGATCCGCGCCGCCATGCAGCACGAGAACGGGCAAGAGATCCTGTCGCGGTGCGATTGAAAGCGCATGCGTTCGAAATTGGCCTGGATGGCTGGGCCTGGGCGGCTGTCACCAGGTGGCCGGCCCTGGCAGCGTGTTCGGCGCGCTCCAACTGAGCATCGGCGAGCGACTCGGCCATGCGATCCCAATCATCTCCCCGGCCTTGTGGCGTCGAACAGCCGGACGGCGTCGGCATAGTCCATGCCGCAATCCAGCAAGCGTGTGACCGGCATCGCCCGCTGGAACGCAAGCGCTGCCGAAGAAACCGTTGTCGTCATCATGGCTCCCGCGCTCACGAAACAGCCGCTGCGCTGGTCCCGGCCAGCATGCTGGACTGCGCCGCACCGCGCCAGTGCAGCTTCTGGCGCAGGGAATCGACCAGGCCGGGCAGACGCGCCAGGTCGGAAACGCCGCCGAAAACAGTAAAGTCCGGCCGGCTGATGTAAGCTTGCATGCCATGCCCATGCATGAACGCTGCCTGAGCGCCATCGAGTTCCACCACTGCCCCGGGTATCGAAGCCGCGCCGGACAGCACGACGATATGGCAGCCGAGTTGCTCAAGGAAACCGATCTCCCTGGGTCGGGCTGTCCAACCAGCACTGGGGCAAGCTGACCTTTGGCAACCAGTATGATTTCATGTTCGACTCGCTGCTCTTTGGCGGCTTTCACGAGGCGAACGGCGGCTTCGATGGCGCACTGACCTATGGCGGCTTCTACAATTTCCGGCAGGGACCATTTTCCGCCCTCGGCATCCCGAACAACCCCACTGGATCGGCGGACTTCGATCGGGTGGTCCGCTCGGGTACCAGGATCGGTAAAGTACCAATCGGCCAATTTTGCCAGCTTGACCTTCGGCGCCCTGTACGGCTTTGGAGGTGTCGCCGGGTCGTTTTCCTCCGGCAACACCGTCAGCCTTGGCGTCAACTATTCGAGCGGCTGGTTCGCCGCCGGCGCGGCCTACACGGACGTCAAGTATCTGCAGATGAACAACGGGCAAGACGGCATCCGCAACTTCGGAGCCGGCATGCGCTACAGCTTCGGACCGGTCATGACCAGCGTCTTTCTTATATGCGCATACCGAGAACACACAGGCCCAGGGGCAAATCGGCGCAAACTGGTCGCTCGCTCCCGCATGGACACTGGGTGGCAACGTCCAGTACATGAAGGGAAATGCCATCCTCCTGAACAATGACGCTGTCCCGCTGACGAGCACGCTGATGTATCGCTTCTCAAAACGGACCGCCGTCTATGCCGAAGGTGTCTATCAACGGGCTTCAGGTGATGGCCCGGCTACGGGGGCATGGATCAATGGGCTCTTCGGGCCCAACGCGGCTTCGAGCGGGCGCACGCAGGTGCTTGGTCAAATGGGCATCACGAGCGCCTTCTGACTGTGATAGCGTGGAGCCTTCCGACTTTCCGCCCACCAATGACCGATTTCGATGCCGACGCCCTGAAGCGGCTGGTCACAGTCACCATGCCTTTTGGCAAGCACAAAGGCACGGTGATCGCCGACTTGCCAGGCAACTACCTGAACTGGTTCGCGCGCGAGGGCTTCCCGCCGGGGCAGATCGGCGCGCTGCTGGCGCTGATGCACGAACTGGATCACAACGGCCTGTCACATCTGCTCAAGCCGTTGCGCGGGCGTACGTAGCGCAGTCAGACCCGAGGCTCAGGTCACCGGCGCCGGATTGAACAGCACCAGCGCATTGCGGATCTTCCAGTGCTCGGCCCATGACCTCTTGCCGCTGGCCACCGCCAGCAGCGTGTGGAACAGCTCCCAGCCCACTTCCTCGATGGTGGCCTCGCCGGTCGCAATGCGGCCGGCGTTGACATCCATCAGGTCATGCCAGCGCCGTGCCAGGTCGTTGCGGGTGGACACCTTGATCACCGGCACCTCGGCCAGCCCGTACGGCGTGCCGCGCCCGGTGGTGAACACGTGCAGGTTCATGCCGGCGGCCAGCTGCAGCGTGCCGCAGACAAAATCGCCCGCGGGCGTGGCGGCATAGATCAGCCCCTTTTGCGTGACCTTCTCGCCGGGGCCGGTGACGCCATGGATCGGGCCGGTGCCGGACTTGACGATCGAGCCCATCGCTTTTTCCACGATATTCGACAGGCCGCCCTTCTTGTTGCCCGGCGTGGTGTTGGCGCTGCGGTCGACCTTGCCCTGCTCCAGATAGCGGTCGTACCAGGCCATCTGCTGCACCAGCGCCTCGGCCACCTCGGGCGTGGCCGCGCGCGCGGTGAGCTGGTCGATGCCGTCGCGCACCTCGGTCACTTCGGAGAACATCACCGTGGCCCCGGCGCGCACCAGCAGGTCGGTGGCAAAGCCCACCGCGGGATTGGCGGTGACGCCGGAGAAGGCATCGCTACCGCCGCACTGCACGCCGACCACCAGGTCAGACGCCGAACAGGTCTCGCGCCGGCGTGCGTTCAGGCGCGCCAGGTTCTTCTCTGCCGTGGCCATGATCGAATCGATCATCGAGGCAAAGCCCACATGCTGCTCGTCCTGCAGGCAGACCACGTCGGGCTCGCCCTCCTTCTGGATCGGGATGGTGCCGGCGCCGATCAGGCGCGCCGGCTGCAGCTTCTCGCAACCCAGGCTGACGATCATCACCTCGCCGCCGAAATTGGGGTTCAGCGCGATATTGCGGATGGTGCGGATCGGGATGCCGGCATCGGGCGCGTCGATCGCCACGCCGCAGCCGTAGGTGTGTTCAAGGCCCACCACATCGTCGACATTGGGATACTTCGGCAGCAGTTCTTCCTTGATGCGCCGCACGGCAAACTCCACCACGCCCTCCACGCACTGCACCGTGGTGGTAATGCCCAGGATATTGCGCGTGCCGACCGAGCCGTCCGCATTGCGGTAGCCCTCGAAGGTATAGCCTTCCAGCGGCGGCAGCGGCGCCACGCGCGTGCCGACCGGCAGGTCGTGCAGTTCCGGCGCGGCCGGCATGCGGATCACCCGCTCATTGACCCAGCTGCCGCGTGGCAGGTCTTTCAGCGCGTAGCCGATCACCACGTTGTAGCGGATCACCGCGCCGCCCTCGCGCAGATCAGTCAGCGCCACCTTGTGGCCCTGCGGCACGCCCTCGGCCAGCACCAGGCCGCAGGGGAATTCCGTTCCCGCCGGCAGGCCGCCGTCGTTGGCCACGATGGCAACGTTGTCGTTCGCGTGCATCGTGATGTACAGCGGGCGAGCCGCCTGCTCACCTGCCGTCGGGGTCACTGCCATGTCATCTCCAGCCTGGCGCGCGTCGCGCACCTTTAGTGTTACGTTGTCTGACAACATTCTATCTGCTTATGGCTGCCTATGACCCCGGGAATTCCCTATCTCTCGTTTTTTCAGGACGGATATAAGCCACTTCCCTGTCATGTTGTACGACAACACATCATGAACCAGCATTGTCCGCCACTAAGAAGGAGGCCAACTCGCCGAAATCCTGCTGCACCGCAAAATGACCATCCCCCGCGATATGGCCTATAAGGATGCAACCGGTTTCATGCCACGAGAACCGGACAGGAGATCTTCCGCGTGGCCACGCACATCGCGCAGCCACGCCGCACTGATACCCCATACACCGGCCGCTCCGTCGGCCACGCACACGACAGGAGGCATGACTCATGCGCTGGAAGCAACGTCCGCAAGGTTCCAACTGGGGTGACTTCGGCCCCGACGACCAGCTCGGCCGCATCAACCTGATCGGCCCGGAGCAGGTCGTGAAAGGCGCGCGCGAGGTGCAGGCCGGCATCAGCTTCTGCCTGTCGCTGCCGCTGGACTACCCCGGCGGCAACAAGCTCAACCCGCGCCGGCATCCGCCGGTGCTGCGGCCTACCTTCCGCGACGACATCCCCTATTTGAACTTCCCGCTGGCCAAGGTCGATCCCACCGCCACCGACGTCATCAGCGACGACCAGGTGCTGCTGTGCCTGCAATACAGCACGCAATGGGATGCGCTGGCACACGTGGGCGCGCTGTTCGATGCCGACGGCGACGGCCGCCCGGAGCGCGTCTACTACAACGGCTACCGCGCCAACGAGCATATCGTCGGCCCGGTGGACTATGCCGAGGACGACAACTTCGCCGCGCACCCTTGCGGCCACGACCACAGTGCCGCGCAGGCGCTGGGCATCGAGAACTTCGCGGTCAAGGGCATGCAGGGCCGGGGCGCGCTGGTGGACCTGGCCCACACCTTCGGCATGGACTTCCGCAATGTCGGCTACGACGACCTGATGCACGCGCTGGATGCCGGCAAGGTGGAAGTCGAACGCGGCGACATGCTGCTCCTGCGCACCGGCTTTGCTGAGGTGGTGCTGTCGATGCAGCGCAACCCCGATGAAGCCGTGCTGCACCACAGCTGCTGCGCGCTGGATGGCCGCGACGAACGCCTGCTGAACTGGATCACCGATGCCGGCATCGCCGCGCTGATCGCCGACAACTACGCGGTCGAACGCTACCCCGCCCGCCCCGCGCCCGATGGCGACAAGCACCACCCGCTGCTGCCGTTGCACCACCACTGCCTGTTCAAGCTGGGCCTGCCGCTGGGCGAGCTGTGGTACCTGCGTGAACTGGCGGACTGGCTGCGCGCCAACGGCCGTACGCGCTTCCAGCTCACCGCCCCGCCGCTGCGCCTGCCCGGAGCAGTTGGGTCGCCGGTGACGCCGATCGCCACGGTATAAGCCAACAACATTAAATCAGGGAGACACCATGAACCATCGCCACGCGATCCGCCGTATTGCCGCCAGCGCCCTCGCCTTCGCCGCGGCGCTTACCTGCGGCACCGCCCAGGCCCAGCCCAGGGCCGCCGTCTCTGACGACGTCGTCAAGATCGGCATGCTGCTCGACATGAGCGGCCTGTATGCCGACGTCACCGGCCGCGGCAGCGCCACCGCCGCGCAGATGGCCATCGACGATTTCGGCGGCAAGGTGCTGGGCAAGAAGATCGAGCTGGTGGTGGTCGATCACCAGAACAAGGCCGACATCGCCGCCAACAAGGCGCGCGAGTGGTTCGATACCGCCAATGTCGACGCCATCCTCGACGTGGCCGCGTCGGCGCCGGCGCTGGCGGTGCTTGAGGTTGCAAGACAGAAGAACCGCATCGTGGTGTTCTCCGGCCCCGGCACCGAGCGCATCACCAATGACCTGTGCACGCCGGTGTCAGTGCACTACGCCTACGACACCTACGCGCTGGCCAACACCACCGCGCGCGCAATGGTGGAGCGCGGCGGCAAGTCCTGGTTCTTCCTGACGGCGGACTACGCCTTCGGCCACACGCTGCAGGACTCGGCCACCGCGGTCATCAACGAGACCGGCGGCAAGGTGCTTGGCGCCGCGCGCCACCCGCTGGCCACCAGCGACTTCGCCTCTTATCTGCTGCAGGCGCAGGCCAGCAAGGCACAGGTGGTGGGCCTGGCCAATGCCGGCGGCGATACCGTCAACGCAATCAAGGCCGCCTCTGAATTCGGCCTGACCCGCAACAACACGCAGCGCATGGCGGGCCTGCTGCTCTATATCAACGACATCCACGCCATCGGCCTGAAGACGGCCTCCGGTCTGGTATTGACCGAGGCCTTCTACTGGGACATGAATGAAGCCACGCGTGCGTGGTCGCGCCGCTATTTCGACAAGCTCAGGAAGATGCCCAACATGAGCCAGGCAGGTGCATATTCATCGGTGACACACTACCTGAAGGCCGTGCAGGCAGCGGGCACCGACGAGACTGCGGCGGTGATGAAGAAGATGAAGTCGATGCCGATCAACGACTTCTTTGCCAAGAACGGCCGCATCCGCGAAGACGGCCGCATGGTCCACGACATGTATCTGTTCGAGGTCAAGACGCCGGCCGAATCCAAGTACCCATGGGACTACTACAAGGTGCTGGCCACGGTGCCGGGCGAGCAGGCGTTCATGCCGATGTCGAAGTCGCAGTGCCCGTTGCTCAGGCGCTGATGGCGGCGCCGGTGGAGATATCGGATTGGGGCCCGAAGTACGCGAATGAAGATGGACTATGTGCCGGCTAGCGGCGGCATGCAACGTGGTGTCCGAACCCCGCGCCGATTTCCGACAAGCACAAATCCTAGTTTGTATCAGACAAATACAGACTAGGATTTGTGCCGTTGGAAACCATCCAGCGTTCGGTTTTCCGCTACCGCTAATCCCTGGTCAGGTTTTCCAGCCACAGGCTCATCAACCCGGCCCGGCCCCTGACGCCGAATTTCCGGAAGATGCCGGTCACATAGGAATGGGTCGTGGAAACCGCCAGACCGAGGCGCTGGGCAATCTGCTTTTCCGATGCGTCGGTCAACAGCAGCCGCAAAACTTTCTGCTCGTGGGGCGCCAACGGGACGGAAGAAAGCGCCAGCCCAAGGTCAAGAATGCTCTCCTTCTTCAGCGCAGTGACATCGCGGGCAACCCCGACGCGCAACCGTTCCGACTGGAGCCATCCGGCGGACCACATGATATGGACGGCACTGCCGTCCTTGTGGCGATAGCGGTTTTCAAAACCGATCCGCTTCTTTCCCGACATGACCTGCTTGGCCTCAACAATGGTCCGGTCCCGGTCGGCGGGCATGACCAGATCGATGATGAACTCGCCCGCCATATCCTTCGGCGTATAGCCAAAAATGCCCTCGCAGGCTGCGCTGACATACTGGATGCGGCCGCCCGTGTCGACCAGGAATACGGCGTCCAGCAGTTGGTCGGCAAACGCAGTGATGTCTTTTCCGATCTCGATACTCATGGCAGTCCTGACCCCCGATACTGGCGCTTTTACTGGCGCTTTTACTGGCGCTTTTACTGGCGCTTTTACTGGCGCCTTGATTGGCCCCTTCGCCCGGATTTCACCCGAACGCGGGTCAACGTGAAGACTAGACCACGCGCCAGCGCATGTACAGTGTTGGCGTCGATAAAACCGGGCGAGGTTCGCCAGCCGGAAGGCCTTTAACGGCGCCACTCATGCCTGCGCGCCGTCAAAGGCACCCTGCTGATTAGCAGGATACGACTTTTGCACGGTTTCGATACCATCATGGCCATCATTTGCCCGGTCTTCGGCAGGCCCCGCCGGGGGCTTCCAAAGCCGTAGTCAACGAGAGTCGGGGCAAATGAGCCAAGCCTCAGCATCGCCTACCCCCTTCGAGGGGGGAGTCGAGGTCAGGAGGGGAGCGGCCCGGCCCGCTGACGGAGGTGGCAGTGGCCTCTGTCAGCGGGGACCGTGCAACGCTGCGGCAATGCCCCGGGACGTACCTGTTCGGCGGCGTCCCTACCCCCTCATTGGATCTGCGCAATCCGCAGCAGGTTGGTGGTTCCCGCCACCAGGAACGGCAGTCCGGCGGAGATGACGATGGACTGTCCGGCTTCCCCGAACCCCTCCGCCAGCACAGTGCGGCTGGCCAGATCGGTCATCTCCGGCACATCCAGCACCTCGTGGCAGAGCACCGCATGCACGCCCCAGGTGAGCGTCAGCCGCCTCGCCGTCGCCATGCGGGGTGTCATGCCGAGGATGGGCACCTGCGGCCGCTCGCGCGCCATGCGCAGCGCCGAGTAGCCCGAGCTGGTATAGGCGACCGTCGCCGGCACCCTGAGCAAGCCCACGATATGCCGCACCGCGTAACCGATGGCATCAGCCGCGTCCGCGCGCGGCGGGGTGTGGGATGCCTCGATGGCGTCGCGGTACAGCGGGTCGGATTCCGTGCGGGAGATAATGCTGTTCATCATTCGCACCGCCTCCACCGGATACCGGCCGGAAGCCGACTCGGCCGACAGCATGACTGCGTCGGCACCGTCGTAGATCGCCGTCGCCACGTCTGACGCTTCCGCACGGGTAGGCACGGGGGCGGCAATCATCGATTCAAGCATTTGCGTGGCAACGATGACCGGCTTGCCGGCCTTGCGGCACGCGCGGACGATCTGCTTCTGCAGCGACGGCACCTGCTCGGCGGGCATCTCCACGCCCAGGTCGCCGCGCGCCACCATGATGGCATCGGCCTCGGCGACAATCAGGTCCAGGCTCTGGATGGCGGCAGGCTTCTCCAGCTTGGCCACGATGCCGGCGCGGCCGTTGACGATTGCCTTGATCTCCCGGATGTCCTCCGGCCGCTGCACGAAGGACAGCGCGATCCAGTCCGCACCCAGCGCCAGTCCGAAGTCTAGGTCGCGCCGGTCCTTCTCGGTCATGGCCGACAGCGGCAGCACCGCGTCCGGCACGTTCACCCCCTTCCGGTCCGAGAGCGTGCCGCCGTTGACGACCGTGGTCTCGGCGAAGTCGGCGCCGCACTGCCCGACGCGCAACCGGGTCTTGCCGTCGTCCAGCAGCAGCTCCACGCCCTCGCTCAGGGCGGCGAAGATCTCCGGGTGCGGCAGGCAGACCCGGCTGGCCGAGCCGGGCGCCGCACTGTCCAGGTCCAGCCGGAAGCCAGCACCGGCGGCGAGTTGCACCGGGCCGTCGGCGAAGGTGCCGATGCGCAGCTTCGGACCCTGCAGGTCGAGCAGAACGCCGATCGGGCGGCCCCGTTCGCGCTCTACGGCGCGGATGGCTTCGAATCGTTGCCGGTGGTCGTCGTGGGTGCCGTGGCTGAAGTTGAGCCGGAAGACATCGGCGCCGGCCTCGAACAGTGCGTCAATGAGGTCGGGGGTGCTACTCGCGGGACCGAGCGTGGCCACGATCTTGGCGTTGCGAAGGCGTCTCATGCCATTGCTCCATGTCAGCGCGCGACGGGAGCCGCGCGTAAATCGTTCACCCTGGTCAGGTGTTCTGCACGACGATGCTTGGGAACTTGCTGGTCATGTCGCGCGCCTTGTCGGCGACCTTGATCGCCACCTTGCGCGCGATGGCGCGGTACATCTCGGCCACCGGGCTGTCGGGCTCGGCCACCACGGTCGGACGGCCGGAGTCGGCCTGCTCGCGGATCTGCAGGTTCAGCGGCAGGCTGCCGAGCAGGTCCACGCCGTAGTCGGCGCACATCTTCTCGCCGCCGCCGTGCCCGAAGATATGCTCGACATGGCCGCAGTTCGGGCAGCAGTAGACCGCCATGTTCTCGACGATGCCCAGGATGGGAATGCCCACCTTCTCGAACATCTTCAGGCCCTTCTTGGCGTCCAGCAGCGCGATGTCCTGCGGCGTGGTGACGATCACCGCGCCGGTGACCGGCACCTTCTGCGACAGCGTCAGCTGGACGTCGCCGGTGCCCGGCGGCATGTCGACGATCAGGTAGTCCAGGTCGTGCCAGTTGGTCTGGCGCAGCAACTGCTCCAGCGCCGAGGTCACCATCGGGCCGCGCCATACCATCGGGTTGTCCTGCTCGATCAGGAAGCCGATCGAGTTGGCCTGCAGGCCGTGGCCTTCCAGCGGCTCCATGGTCTGGCCGTCGGCGGATTCCGGGCGGCCGTCGATGCCCAGCATCATCGGCAGGCTCGGGCCGTAGATGTCTGCGTCGAGCATGCCGACGCGCGCGCCTTCTGCCGCCAGCGCCAGCGCCAGGTTCACGGCCGTGGTGGACTTGCCCACACCGCCCTTGCCCGACGCCACCGCGATCACATTCTTCACGCCCGGCAGCAGCTTGACCCCGCGCTGCACCGCGTGCGCGACGATCTTCATGGTGACGGCCACGCTGACATTGCTCACGCCCGGCACTTGCCGCACTGCAGCAACCACCAGCTTGCGGATCGGATCAAACTGGCTCTTCGCGGGGTAGCCGAGTTCGACTTCCAGCGAGACATCGCCGCCGTCGACACGGATATTCCTGGCCGATCGGGTGGACACCAGGTCCTTGCCCGTATTGGGATCGATGACGGTGCGCAGGGCTTCGGTGACCTGCTCAGTGCTGACGCTCAAGACATACTCCGCTGCTGGTGAATGTAGGGAGGCAGTCGTCGCCTGTCAGAGCAACTCCAGCCAACGACTGTCCGTGCGCACCAGATGCCGGCCACGGTCGAAGCGCGTATAGCCAACACGGTCAAAGAATTCCAGGACCTGAACCGCACGTTTTCGTCCGAGTCCGGTGGCATTGCGAAATGCCCCGGCGACGACCGTGCCGGCGTTCTTGCTGGCGTCGACAGCGGCGAGCAAGGCCAGCTCGCGAATCGCCTCCGGATCGTAGAAGAGGTCGTGCACGACCTGAAACGTCTCGCCATGACGTGCGAGCTTGCGCATCAGTTGCCGCACCCTCTCCTCCGGCACGCCATGCGCGCTCGCCAGCTCGCGCACCCATGGCGGATCGAAGCGCCCCGCTTTCATGTCCTGCTGCAATGTCGCGGCAAGCGAGCGATCCGCATCGTCGAGCGTCACGGTGTGCTCGGGCAGGTGCAGCCAGGGCCCGTTCCTGATGATGTCACCGCGCGCGCAGGCGTCATCGACGACCGCATTCCACAACGCGTCTTGCGCGAGCGGCGCGGCGATCCTGCGCAAACGCGCCACCTCCGGGCCAAGCACATCCGGCGAGCGTTGGTGGAATTGCCGGAGGGCAGTGGTCAATCGGCCCGCCAGCGCCCGCCACGCCGCGCTGGACACCAGCAAGGCATCGTCGCCCGGAAGTTCAATCACGCGCGTGTCCCGCGGCAGTTCGATGGCCGCCGCCGGCATGCCGCTCAGCCGCTCCAGCAGCGCGCGCGACAGCCCGTTTGGCGCCTGCTCAAGCAATGCCCCGACCGAGCCAGTGTCAAGCATGGCCTGCATTGCGTCGAGCCACGCCAGCCGCGCCGGGGAACGGCGCTTGCGCGCGGGCGCGAACGGATCGAGTACATCTCCGCCGCCGATGGTGCGGCTAGCCTGCGCGTTCCGCACGACAAAGGGATCGCCAGGCAGTGCGCACACCGGCCGCTCGAACACAAGCTGCACGCGCGCGCGCTGCCCGGGCGCAAGCGTCGGGCCATCGAGCAGCGCGACACGTGCCACCTGGTGCTGCGTGCCCAGGTGAATATGCAGGGGCGCCCAGTGCTCCAGCGCAGGGGCGTCTGGCAACAGTGTCAGCATCACATCGATGCGCTCCGACGCCCGTGCCAGGCGCACATCGACCACCCAGTCACCGCGTTCGATCGCGCCCTTGCCGATGCCGGCCAGGTTCAGCGCGCAGCGCTGCCCCGCCCGCCCGGCAGCAGCAGCAGCACGATTCTGCGCATGGATGCTGCTCACGCGCACAGACTCGTTCTTCGGTGCGAGCAACACCCTGTCGCCGACATGGATGCGCCCGGACACCACGGTTCCGGTCACGATCGTTCCTTGCCCGGCAAGCGTGAAGACCCGGTCAACCGCAAGGCGGAACAGCCCGTCGTCGCGCCTGGTGCGCGACGCAGCCGCGGCCGCGTGCAGGTGCCGCTTCAACGCGTTCACACCCGGATCGTCGGCGCGCGTTGCGCAGGTTTCAAAAACCGGTGCATCCTCCAGCATGCTGCCGCGCCGGAACGACGCAATCTCCGCGCGCACCTGCCGCAGCCGCGCGTCATCCACGCGATCGACCTTGGTCAGCGCAATCACGCCGCGCCGGATGCCGAGCAGTTGCACAATGGCAAGGTGCTCGCGCGTTTGCGGCATCACGCCGGCATCGGCGGCGACCACGAGCAGCGCGAAGTCAATACCGCATGCGCCCGCGGCCATGGTGTGAATCAGCTTTTGGTGGCCCGGGACATCGACCAGGCCGAGCACGTCGCCGTTCTCGAGCGGCACGTACGCATAGCCAGGCTCGATCGAGACCTCGCGCGCCTTCTTCTCCTTCAGGCGGTCGGCATCCATGCCCGACAGCGCCCTGACCAGGCTGGTCTTGCCGTGATGGATATGTCCTGCCGTGCCGACGATCATGGCTGCGTCAGGTAGACCGGCAGCCTGACGCGCCGGAGACCATCAGGGACTGCCGCGGGAATATCCTCGTCGTGAACATGCATGGTCTCCTATCCTTATCCGAATGGCCGATGGGCTTGCTCAAGCGTGCATCGACGCCGCTGCGCTTAGTGTTCCTGCATCGTTGGAGACAAGATAATTGCCTGGCCACCTAAGGTAAATTCAGCGATTCTTTGCGCGCCTATAAGCGATGCCTTAAGTGACAACGGGATGGACAGATTGACCCGAGAGACCTGGCTCAGCATGGACATTTTGTCCATCGCACAGGCCCCGCAGCGCTTGCAGTCCGCCGGAAGCTCCCGACTACCCAGCGATGCTGTCGCAGGCATGGGCCTTGCTCAGCAGTCTGGATCGGCTGGCCGACCATTTCGCTGCAAAGCAGGAAAGGAATCGAACTCTCATGGCGAAAGTCCTATGTGTCCTTTATCCGGATCCGGTCTCCGGATATCCGCCGCACTATGTCCGCGATGACATTCCGGTGATCACGACCTATGACAACGGCCAGACTGCCCCGACCTCGAAGGCAGCGCTCGGATTCAAGCCCGGCGAACTTGTGGGGTCGGTCTCCGGCGAGCTGGGTCTTCGCGGCTATCTGGAGGGGCTGGGCCACGAACTCATCGTGACCAGCGACAAGGATGGGGCTGACTCTGCGTTTGAGAAGCATCTTCCCGATGCTGAAGTGGTCATTTCGCAGCCATTCTGGCCGGCTTACCTGACCAGGGAGCGAATCGCCAGGGCAAGGAAGCTGAAGCTTGCGCTGACTGCGGGCGTCGGCTCCGATCATGTCGATCTTGAGGCGGCCGCCCGTGCCCACATCACCGTCGCCGAAGTGACGGGATCAAACAGCATCAGCGTGGCGGAGCACGTCATACTGACGATGCTGGCGCTGGTCCGCAACTACCTGCCATCCCATGAGATCGCCTTGCGTGGCGGGTGGAATATTGCCCACTGCGTGTCACGCAGCTATGACATGGAAGGCATGCAATTCGGCACGATCGGCGCCGGCCGGATCGGTCTCGCGGTGCTGCGCAGGCTCAAGCCTTTTGGCCTGCAGTTGCATTACACCCAGCGGCACCGACTCAGCCCGGAGATCGAGCAGGAACTGGGCCTGACTTTCCACCCCGATGCGGAATCGCTCGTGAGCGCCATGGACTTTGTCAGCCTTCAGATGCCCCTTTATCCCTCAACCATGCATTTTTTTGATGACAGGATGCTCGCCAGGATGAAGCGCGGCGCCTACCTCATCAATACGGCGCGCGCAGAACTGGTTGACCGCGACGCGGTTGTGCGTGCGGTCAAGTCCGGCCACATTGCCGCCTATGGCGGTGACGTGTGGTTCCCCGAACCAGCGCCCCCGGATCATCCCTGGCGAACCATGCCTTTCAACCGCATGACCCCCCATATCTCCGGGACCTCGCTCTCCGCGCAGGCCCGCTATGCCGCTGGCACGCTGGAAATCCTGGAAAGCTATTTCGATGGCACCCCCATTCGCGAGGAATATCTCATCGTTGACGGTGGCGGACTTGCGGGCACAGGGGCCAGATCCTACAAATTGACGTGAGCGCCAGCGCCGGCGTTGCGCAATTTGCAACGGCGATTGATACTGCCTGGTCAGGAGGAAATGAAAGGCCAGAGGCACCACACAATTCGTGTAGGCTTATGCGTTGAATTCTCTTCCGTCAGCCCGAAAACCGTATCGGTTTCACCAACAAGAAGCGCCCGATGCCTACAAATTCCCCCGAACCGCAAGCAGTTTCCGGCACAGTCACCCGCAGCGCCATATTCATCGTTGCGACGCTCACCGACGGCGATGACCACGCCGACACCGTGCGCGCATGGTGTGCCGACGTTGCCGCCATCGTGCGCGCGGTCGGCCATCGCGTGCCGTCAGGCAACCTGTCCTGTGTCTGCGGCTTCGGCTCCGACGCTTGGGACAGGCTGTTCGGCAAGCCCCGTCCCGCGGCGCTGCATCCGTTCCGGGAGTTCGGCACCGGCGATCGCGTCGCCATCGCCACGCCGGGTGACCTGCTGTTGCACATCCGTGCCGATTCGATGGACCTGTGCTTCGAGCTTGCCACGCAACTGCTCGGCAAGCTTGGCGATGCGATCCAGGTCGTCGACGAGGTGCACGGCTTTCGCAACTTCGACATGCGGGCGATGATCGGCTTTGTCGATGGCACGGAGAATCCGGCCGGACGCGAGGCGGTCGATTTCACGGTGATCGGCGACGAGGATGCCGAGTTTGCCGGCGGCAGCTACGTCATCGTGCAGAAATATCTGCACAATATGACGGGGTGGAATGCCCTTCCCGTGGAGACACAAGAACTGATCATCGGACGCAAGAAGCTGTCCGACATCGAACTGGACGAAGAGATCAAACCCTCGTCATCGCACAGTTCGCTGACAACGCTGGTCGAGAACGGGCAAGAGGTGAAGATCTTGCGTGACAACATGCCATTCGGGCGCCCGGGAGCGGGCGAGTTCGGCACCTACTTCATCGGCTACGCCCGTTCGCCCGCGCCGATCGAGAAGATGCTCGAGAACATGTTCGTCGGATTGCCGCCCGGCAATTACGACCGGCTGCTCGACTTCAGCAAGGCAGTCACCGGCAGCCTGTTCTTTGTGCCGTCGGCCGACCTGCTTGAAGGGCTTGCGGACCGCGAAGCCCCTGCTGTCAGTGATAGCCAACCGGCGCCCTCACCGTCGGCCGCACCGCACCGGGAAGGCTCATTGAATATCGGATCGCTCAAAGGGAACCGTGAATATGAATAACCTGCACCGCGAACTCGCCCCAATCACCAGCGCCGCATGGTCTCAAATTGAAGAGGAAGTGGCGCGCACCTTCAAGCGTTCCGTCGCCGGACGGCGCGTGACAGACGTGATCGGCCCCGGCGGCCCCGAACTGGCCGGCGTGGGTACCGGGCACCTGCTGGACCTCGAGGCGCCGCTGCAGGGCGTCGGCGCGAAGCTGCGCGAGGTCAGGGCCCTGGTCCAGCTAACCGTGCCGTTTGAACTCCAGCGCGAAGCGATCGACAGCGTCGAGCGCGGCGCGCGCGACTCCGACTGGCAGCCAGCCAAGGAAGCGGCCAAACAGCTTGCCTTTGCGGAGGATCGTGCCATCTTCGACGGCTATCGGCAGGCGGGCGTCGTTGGCATCCGCCAAGGCTCGTCGAATCCGAAGTTCACGCTGCCGGCCGACGTCAACCAATATCCGCAGGTGATCAGCGATGCGCTCGAGGCGTTGAAGCTGGCGGGCGTCGACGGCCCCTACTCCGTGCTCCTTGGCGCCGACGCATACACCGCACTCGCGGGCGGTCGCGACCAGGGCTACCCGGTCATTGACCACATCAAGCGGATCGTCAGCGGCGAGATCATCTGGGCGCCGGCGATCAGCGGCGGCAGTGTACTGTCGACCCGCGGCGGTGACTACGCCTTGCACCTTGGCGAGGATCTCTCGATCGGCTATAGCAGCCATACGGAGCAGGTGGTACGGCTGTACCTGCGTGAAACGCTGACGTTCCTGATGCTGACGAGCGAGGCATCGGTTCCGCTTGAACTGACAGGGCAAGCACCCGGAAAATAATGCTTGTCGATTGAGCCGGCGCGGTCCGTTTCGGCGCGCCGGACTGACTGCAGCGCCGCCCCCTACGTCAGTTGATACTGACGGTCCGGTAATTTCTCCTCGGGAATCTCCCGATTGGACAGCTCCAGCAGCGAGCGCTCGATATTGCGTGCGATGGCATCGGGTGCCAGAGCGTTGGGCGCCTCGCTGAACGGCTCGGACACTTCGTCGGCGATTGCTTCCAGCGCGATCAGCGTGTAAGCAACAAAGACGCAGATGATTGGCGTGAACAGCTCGGTCGAATCCACCAGGCCAAATGGCAGCATGATGCAACAGGTGTACACGGTGCGATGCAGCAGGACCCCGTAGGAAAACGGGATCGGGGTGGATGCAATGCGCTCGCACCCGCCGACCGTCGTCGCCAGTTCGTTGATCTGGGCATCAAGCATCCAGAGCTTGTTCTCCGAGATCACGGCACGAAATTGCAGGCGCGAGAGTCTATGGCGTACCTCATTGAGGATTGCCGTCGGCCGATAGTGCTTGGAACGCAAGGCCTCCATCGCGTCGCGCCCGACAAGCCGAGCCAGATCCTGGGTCGGGTCCGTCTTGCGAAGCTCATGCTTTAGCGAATAGGCAAACGCAATCAGATGATTGACCAGCTGGATCCGATCCTCACTGCGGTCCTCGGGGAGATAACACAGTATCTGCGAGGTGAGCGAGCGTGAGGCGATGAGCACGTACCCCCAAAGGTAGCGTGCTTCTTTGAAGCGTTCGTAGCTGGCATTGTTCCGGAACGCAAGAAAGATGGTCAGCGCCACGCCAAAGAGCGTGAAAGGGGCGGTATTGAGCGGGATCTTTTCGCCCAGTATCCGCCCTTGGGTCAGGACAGCGATGCCGCTGACAAGAGCCAGGAAGAGCAGCTGCGGAATGATGGTCTGCAAGACTGACCCGCTCCATACGAACAGCATGCTGAACCAGTTTCTCTTTGGCCGTACGATCATGATTTTTCTTGTGGGGAAGCTTTATCTCAGAACAGACTGCATACGAGTTCAGTGACTTGCTGGGTCAGGTCATGCATGTATCGTGTCGCCGGACAACGCCCTCCTCCCACGCCAAATCTCGTGCCGCGCTTCGCCAGGTCGCCAGAAGCTCGCCCCGGGTTACGTCACCTCCACACGCAACACCCGTGCGGGAATGAACTTGTACGATGGCGTTCCGCTTTCCTTGTCAATGTAGTCCAGTGGCACCAGCACATTCGCCTCCGGGTAATACGCCGCCACGGAACCCCGTGCGATGTTTGCATAAGCGATCGCAGTGATCTTCTTCAAGCGCAGTTGCCTGCCGGTTACGATGGTCTCGATGTCGACCCGGTCACCATGCTCCAGTCCGCGTGCCGCCATGTCGTCTTCATGCATGAACAGCACATCGCGCCGCCCGAATACGCCTCGATAGCGATCATCCAGCGCATAGATCGTGGTGTTGTGCTGGTCGTGGCTGCGGATCGTCATCAGGCGCAGGACATTTTCTCCGCCGAGGACGTCGGCGTCCTCTTTCACCCCGCCATACACGGAGAACATCGCTTTCCCAGTCGGCGTCGGCCACTTGCGCTCGGTCGGCGGAAGCGGCAGGCGGAAGCCACCCGGCGTCCGGATGCGTGCGTTGAAGTTCTCGAAGCCGGGCACGGTCTCGAGCTTCCCCATCGCGGGAAAGGACTGTCCGGAATCGGGCAGCGCTACCGCGAAGTTGGGGATCCGCGAACCGTTCGAGCGCGCGCTCGCGCAGCGGATTGAACACGACGACGGGGACGTTGCGCCGTGCGGCTTCATGAAGCGTTCCCATCATTCTGGGGTGATTCGTCCCGGGATTGTGGCCGATGGAGATGATGAGCTCGCAACTGTCGAAGTCTTCCAGCGACACCGCGCCTTTGCCGATTCCGATCGATTGTGGCAAGGCGACGCTGGTGGGCTCGTGACACATGTTCGAGCAATCGGGGAAATTGTTCGTGCCATACTCCCGTGCGAACAGCTGGAACAGAAAAGCTGCCTCGTTCGATGCCCTGCCCGACGTATAGAACTCGACCTGGTCGGGCGACAGCCCACGCAGGATTTCACCGATTCGGGCGAATGCCGCGCCCCAATCGACCGCCCGGAATGTGTCAGTGGCACGATCGTAGACCCGCGGATGGGTAAGCCGCCCCATATCCTCCAGCTCAAAATCCCTTGTCCGGCCACGCGCAGCCCGGACAATCGAAGCCATCGGGCTGATTGGTCCGGAGCAGCGTGATCCGCGCCTTGACGCTATCCATTTGCAGCCGTATGGCTTGAGTCGTTGCGCGAAGCGCACCCCAACCACCAGCGGGTCCGTCATACGGCCTGATGCCAGGCACTTCCCGTCGAGTAGCCATGTCTGCTCCATGAACGTGAACCGGTCCCCTGGGGGCGAAAGCCGCCCGTGCCGCAAGGCGAGCTTTTCATAAAAATTGACTCGGCCTACCGCTCGGCAAGTAGCGGTTACAAATAGCGCTGCCCTCCCCAATGCATGTTTGACAGCTCACAAATGCTCGCAGCAAATGGTCTATTCGATTCATGACGGCGCAGGCTGCTGAACCCGGCTATTCTGGTTAGTCGTAGGCTGCGCTGCAGCGATCGCGACAATGGACTTGGCCTCGAAGTTGATAGCGCCATCCATGACCACGACTGCACGGAAAACACATTGCGGAGAGGCGATGAGGCGGGATTCGCCAGTGGAAGGCAGTAGCGCCGGCATGGAAGAGGTACGTCATGGCACCATGAGGTCCGAGGACGACCGCCTTGCCGAAGAAACGCCAGTCGCGCTCGAATACAACGGCATCTCGCATGCGGTCATGCTGGCCACGCCCGCCGATTTCGATGACTTCGCGATCGGCTTCAGCCTTAGCGAAGGCATTGTCGACAACGCCTGCGAGTTCTACGGTATCGACGTGGAAGCCGGCGGGAACGGCGTGACAGTCAAGATAGAGATCGCCTCCGCCGCCTTCGCCAGGCTGAAGACCCGGCGTCGCGCGCTGGCGGGGCGTACCGGCTGCGGCCTGTGCGGCACCGAGTCGCTTGAAGACGTCATGCGCCTGCCGTAGCCGGTGCAGAGCACGGCCATCTTCGACCCGTCTGTCTTCGACGCGGCGTTCGCCGCCTTGCACAACCGCCAGACGCTGCTGCGCGATACCGGAGCGACCCACGCAGCGGGATGGCTGCGCGCGGATGGCACGCTGGTCCTGGTGCGCGAGGACGTGGGGCGCCACAATGCGCTCGACAAGCTGGCGGGCGCACTGGCAAGCGGCACTGAGGATACCAAGAGCGGCGCGGTGATTGTCACCAGCCGGGCCAGCTACGAGATGGTGTTCAAGACGGCATCGATCGGCGCCGGGATTCTTGCTGCGGTGTCCGGCCCAACGGCACTGGCCGTGCGGATGGCGGAATCCACGGTGGTGACGCTGGCCGGTTTTGTGCGCAGTGGCAGCCTGGTCGTCTACTCACATCCCGAACGCCTGCGTATTGCCTAGGTTGCCGATCACGCCCCGGATCCTGTCGCCTCCTGCTCGAATGCGGCCTCCGCCCGAAGGCTCGCCAGGTCGCGCCCGACCGTGGCGACCGCAAGCCGCTTGTCCTTGCTCCAATAGGTCACCGTACAGTCATGCGCGGCGGGATCGCCGTCGACATCCAGGCGATCCCATTGCTCCGCATGGCCTACGTAGTTGATGGCCACATCATAGTGCTGGGTCCAGAAGAATGGCACGGCCGCAAAGCGTTTGCGCTGTCCCAGGATATTCCGCGCTGCCACCACGCCCTGGCGCTCGGCGACCACCCAGTGTTCGACGCGGATACGCTGGCCCGTTCCCGGGTCAGGCCAGCGCGCAATATCGCCCGCGGCATAGATGCCAGGTTCGCTCGTCTGGAGAAATTCATCGACCGCCACGCCCTTGTCCAGCGCGAGGCCGGCGTCCTGCGCCAAGGCCACGTCGGGGCGAACGCCAATCCCGGTCACGACCAGATCGGCGGCCAGCTCCGTGCCGGTCGACAATTTCACCCGATCCGGCTGAATCTCCGCCACCGTGGCCCCGAGATGGAACGTTACCCCGTGCGATTCATGAAGCGCCTTGATCATGCCGCCGAGCGCCGCACCCAGGACCCGCTCCATCGGATGCGCTTCGGGCGCGACAACATGCACTTCCAGGCCTCGCGTTCGCAGCGCTGCCGCGACTTCCATCCCGATAAAGCTTGCGCCCACCACGACGCATCGGCATGCCGTGCCGAGACGCGCGATCAATGCGTCGCAGTCGGCCAGCGTACGGAGCACGCCCACGTGCGGCAAGGATGCGCCAGGAACGTCGAGCCGTATCGGCACGGCACCGACGGCAAGCAGAAGCGCGCCGTAGCTCACGTTGCTGCCATCCGAGAGCGTGACGGATTTTTGCGCGGGGCTGAGCTTGACGACACGGTTGTCGGCGCGCACATCGATGTCGTGATCCGCGTAGAACGTCGGTGGCCGCATTGGCAGCCAGTCCGCGTTTGCCGTCCCGGCGAGGTAGTCTTTCGATAGATTCGGCCGGTCGTACGGCAATGAACGATCGGCGCTCAACAGCGTGACGGGGCCGCTATAGCCTTCCCGGCGCAGGGTTTCGACCGCGGCAGTCCCGGCTGCGCCGCCGCCGATGATTACCACGGATTCAGGGAGTTGGGCGGCGGCAAGTCGCGGTGGCTGCACCGCCGGCAGCGCTTCGCGGACGAAGGCCTTTCCGTCTTGCTGTTCCACGCGCCAGCATTTCAAATCGTCCTGGGCGGGCGGCCCCAGGACCGCGCCGGTACGAAGACTGAAGCAGGCGTGATGCCATGGACATCGGATCGTGTCGCCGACCAGCAGGCCGTCCGCCAGAGGCGCCCCATAGTGGGTACAGGTCGCACCGATGGCAAACAGTTCATCAGCCCGTCGCACAAGCAAGACCGGTTCGCCGCCAATCTGGCCTGTCACCATGCCGCCATCAGCAAGGTCAGCCAGCGGCACGCCCTGGGCGAGATCGCATTCATCCTTGGAGGAAGAGCTTTTGGTCATGGCGTCTCTCCTTGCCGGTCATGGCACAGGGCCATTATCGACCTCGATACCGTCAAATGAAAGGCGCATGCAGCGTTACAAACTGCGCCACGGCACGGATATTATTCACGGGTGACCAGCCTCCTTTCCTGACGAAGGGTCATCCGGATAACTGCCCCATGAACAGACCCTCCCGCTTCGCTATCGGCAAGCGCATTGCACCCGCACGCTTTCTGCTGTGCGGCGCCATATTGATTGTTGCGACCTTCGCCGCGGGTGCGCTCGGCGCAGAGCCACGTATTGCGCTGCTGATCGGCTTCGATCTCGCGGCCCTTGTCTTCCTTGGCGCCGCGCTGCCGCTGTTGCGCGCCGATGCTGCGGCCATGCGGCGTACAGCGGAGTACAACGATGCCAACCGCACCGCGCTGCTCGCGATCACCGTGCTGCTCTCGATGGTGATCCTGGTCGCGATCGGCACGCTGATCGCGCGCCCCGAGACACCGCACTGGGCCGACATCGCGCTGATCGTCGCCACGCTCATCCTGTCCTGGCTTTTTGCCAACACCGTTTTCACGCTGCACTATGCGCATCTCTACTATCTCCAGACCGCCACCGGCGACCAGGGCGGGCTGCAGGTGCCGGGCGTTAAGGACCCCAGCTATTGGGACTTCCTCTATTTCAGCTTCACGCTGGGCATGACTTTCCAGACGTCTGACGTGACTATCGCCGGCGCCCACATGCGCAGGGTGGTCCTGGGCCACTGCGTGGCCGCGTTTCTGTTCAACATGGGGATTTTGGCGTTCACCGTGAACGCCCTGGGTGGCTTGTAGGCGACTTGACCACGCGGCCAAAGTGTTCGTGGACAAATTCCTTGCATCCCGCCGGATACTGTATATATTTACAGTACCTGTATGGATGAACAGTAGGAGTCCCGTCCATGGAACACCTGATCCGTGTGCAAAACGATTATGACCGCCAGGTGCTGGCCTGGCTGCGCGGGCGCATCGGCGATGCCGCGCTGCAGACCGCGGCACTGCGCCTGGGCGGCCAGCGCAAGCCTTACCTGTCAACGATCTGCCGCAGCCTGGGCATCCGCCCACCCAGCCGGCGCCAGTTCGCGGCCGAGGCAGCGCGCATGCACCGCGCGGTGGGCGATACCTACCTGGCCCGTATCCGCGAAATCCTTGGCCAGTCACCTGCCGAAGCTGCGCTGCGCCAGTAAGCAGTAGCCGATCACCGGCCACGCCGGCGCCGCCGAGCTCTCGCTGGCCGTATCATGAAGCCCCGTTGCCGTCACACGGCACGGGGCTTTTTTCATCCCTAGCCAAGGCCGATATGAGCGAACATCGCATCCCTACCGCCGCCCTGCACCAGTGGGTGGCCGATCTCTGGCTTGCCGCGGGCAGCAGCGCACAAGAGGCGCGCCTGACGGCCGACCACCTGGTCGGCGCCAACCTGAGCGGGCATGACTCGCACGGCGTCGGCATGATCCCGCGCTATGTGCTGGCCTGGCAGGCCGACGAGCTGCAGCTGAACCAGCAGGTCAGCGTGCTGCACGATGCCGGCAGCATGCTGAGCCTGGACGGCAACCGCGGCATGGGCCAGGCAGTGACGGCGCAGGCCATGGACATGGCTATCGGCCGCGCGCGCGAGCATGGCGTCTGCGTGATGGGCCTGCGCCAGTCGCACCACCTGGGGCGCGTGGGCCACTGGGCCGAGCAGGCCACTGCCGCCGGCATGATCTCGATCCACTTCGTCAACGTGCTGTCCAAGCCCATCGTGGCGCCGCACGGCGGCTACGATGCGCGCTACGGCACCAACCCGTTCACCATCGGCGTGCCTGTGGCGGGCGAGCCGCCGCTGGTGCTGGACTTCGCCACCAGCGCGATCGCGCTGGGCAAGGTGCGCGTGGCCCACAACAAGGGCGTGCCGGTGGCGCCCGGCTGCCTGCTGGACGCGCACGGCGAGCCCACCGCCGATCCTGCCGTGATGTACCCCGCCGACGGCGCGCCGCAAGGCGCGCTGCGGCCCTTTGGCGAGCACAAGGGCCATGTGCTGGCCGTGATGTGCGAGCTGCTGGGCGCCGCGGTCACCGGCGGCCACACCATCCGCCCCGAAACGCTGCGGCATGAGCATGCGGTCTGGAACAACATGCTGGCGATCGTGTTCGATCCCGCGCGCCTGGGCACCAGCACGTCGTTCGGGCATGAGGTAGCGGCGTTCGCCGAGTGGATGAAGGCATCGCGACTGCAGCCCGGGCAGGATGGCATCCGCCTGCCGGGCGAGCCCGAACGGGCCTGGCGCGCCGCCCGCGCCACCCATGTCCCGGTTGACGCCGGCACGCTGGCCCAGCTGGACGATGCCGCCGCGCGGGTGGCGGCCGCGCGCGCCAGCGCGCAGCCTGCGCCGGGGCCGCTGTCTGCGCTGGCTTGCGACTGACTATCATCAGAGATGAACCCGGCGTCGTGCGCGACGCACGGCCGGCCTGGCGCCTGACCACTACCGGACACTGACATGAGCAAGATCGGCTTTATCGGACTTGGCGTGATGGGCAAGCCCATGGTGCAGCACCTTGTCGAGGGCGGGCATACCGTGTCCGCCCATACCCGCAGCGGCGTGCCGCAGGACCTGCAGGATGCCGGCGTGAAAGCCTGCGCCAGCGCCGAGGAGGTGGCAAAGCAGTCGGAGACCATCATCCTGATGCTGCCTGACACGCCCGACGTGGAGCGGGTGCTGTTTGGCGAGAAGGGGGTCGCTGACGGCCTTGCCGACACGGCAGGCGGCGTCACCGTGATCGACATGAGCTCGATCTCGCCGATCGCCACGCGCGAGTTCGCGCGCTGCATCGAGGCGCTCGGTGCCGACTATGTTGATGCGCCGGTCTCCGGCGGCGAGGTCGGGGCCAAGGCGGGCACGCTGTCGATCATGGCCGGCGGCAAGCAGGAAGTATTCGACCGCGTGCTGCCGATCCTGCAACTGATGGGCAAGAACATCACGCGCGTGGGCGAGGCCGGCGACGGCCAGGTGGCCAAGGTGGCCAACCAGGTAATCGTGGCGCTGACCATCGAGGCGGTCAGCGAAGCGCTGGTGCTGGCCGCCCGCGCCGGCGCCGATCCCGCGCGCGTGCGCGAGGCGCTGATGGGCGGCTTTGCCAGCTCGCGCATCCTGGAAGTGCATGGCGAACGCATGATCAAGCGCACCTTCGACCCGGGCTTTCGCATCGCGCTCCACCAGAAGGACCTGGACCTGGCGCTGTCCACCGCGCGCCAGCTCGGCGTGGGCCTGCCCAGCACGGCGTCGTGCCAGCAGCTGTTCAATGTCTGCAGCGGGCTGGGCGGCGCTGGCTGGGATCATTCCGGGCTGGTCAGGGCGATCGAGCACCTATCCTCGTTCGCCATCGGCGACGAGCCGCCCGCAGCCTGAACCACGCCGCCGCCCCGCCGCATGTCGCGCGCGAACACCGTGGTGCTGACCGCACTGGCGATGCTCGCCTTTGCCGGCAATTCACTGCTGTGCCGGCTCGCGCTGAAAGGCACCACCATCGACGCGGCCAGCTTTACGCTGGCCCGCGTCGCCGCGGCGGCGCTGGTGCTGTGGGTCATCGTCGCGGCGCGGCACCAGTTGGTGCGCACGGTCGTGGCGCAGCGGCTGCCGCCGGTGGAAGGCAACTGGATCTCCGCGCTTGCGCTGTTCTGCTATGCCGCGGCCTTTTCCTTCGCCTATGTGCGTCTCACCGCGGGGACCGGCGCACTGCTGCTGTTCGGGGCGGTGCAGGCCACCATGACCGGCTATGGCCTCTATGCCGGCGAGCCCATGCGCGCGCAGCAATGGTTCGGCCTGGCACTGGCGCTGGCCGGGCTGGTGTGGCTGTTGCTGCCAGGGCTGGCCGCGCCGCCGCTGCTGTCCTCGCTGCTGATGATCGCGGCCGGCATCGCGTGGGGCGTTTATTCGCTGCGCGGCAGGCGCGCCGCGGATCCGGCCTCTACCACCGCGGGCAATTTCCTGCGCGCGGTGCCGATGGCGCTGGCGCTGGGTGCGGTGATGCAGGCGCAGCGTTCACTGGACAGCGCGGGACTGGGCTATGCGCTGTTGTCCGGTGCCATCACATCCGGGCTGGGCTATGTCATCTGGTATGCCGTGGTGCCGCGGCTGAAGGCCGCCACCGCCGCCACCGTGCAACTGAGCGTGCCGGTCATTACGGCGGCGGGCGGCATCGCGCTGCTCGGTGAAGCCTTGAGCCTGCGGCTGGCATTGAGCGCGGCCGCGGTGCTGGGCGGCATTGCGCTGGTGATTGCAGGCAAGCGCGCCTAGCTGCCGGCAAACCCGCCCGCATGGAACACCAGCGGCGCACCTGGCGTCGAGCCATAGGCCACCACCTCCACGACAAAGATCACGTGGTCGCCGACCACGCGCACCGAGCGGTGCCGGCAGATGAAATGCGCCAGCGTGCCGTCGATCAGCACCGTGCCGCACGGCCCGGGGCGGCAATCGACGCCTGCAAAGCGGTCACCACTGCGCGCGGCAAAGCGCTGGCACAAGGCCAGCTGGCCACTGCCCAGCACATTGATCGCGTGGCACGGCGCCGCGCGCAGCACCGCCAGGCTGCCGGAACTGCGCGCCAGGCACCACAGCAGCAACGGCGGTGCGAGCGACACCGAGGTAAAGGCATTGATCGTGACGCCGACCGGCTGGCCGTCGGCGTCCGCGGCCGTAACGATGGTAACGCCGGTGGCAAACTGCCCCAGCGCATCGCGCAAGGCTCGCCGCGCCGCGCCATCGTGGCTGATGGCGCGGGCCGCGTCGTCCTGGCCGCTGTCGTTGCATGCTTGCGTGGCATACGGTAGCGGCGCCAGGGCGGGCATCATTGCGCGGCAGGCCGCACCTCGCCGGGCGGCGCGTCGATATCCAGCCCCAGTGCCATGCGCCCTGCGTACTCCTGCTGCGCACCGGCCTGCAGCGGATGGAAGCGCGCGCCCTGCGCATCGCGAAAGCGCCGCTCCAGTCCGGCGTCGCGATAGAAGCCCGCGCCGCCGGCCAGGTCCATCGCCGCCTCGACCGTCGCCAGCACCGCGCGCGCGGCCAGCGTGCGGGCGCACATGATGCGGTTGGTGGTGACCAAGCCCGGCGCCTGCCCCGATGCCGCCGCGAACATCGCATCCAGCGCCAGCTGCGCGGCATCGGCCTCATTGCACAGGCGCCCGGCGGCTTCCACTGCATGCGCGCTCAGGCGCCGCTGGCGCGCCAGCTGCAGCGCGATATCGCGCGCGGCCTCGGCCACGCCGACGTAGACCGCATAGATCAGCGGCAGCGCGATCATCGCCACCGTATGCATCATCGGATGCCACACGCCTTGCGGGCGGCGCGCGGCAATGGCGGTATCCGGCACCAGCACGCCTTCCAGCAGCACATCATGCGAGCCGGTGCCGCGCATGCCGAGCGTGTGCCAGTTCGACAGCACGCGTACGCCCGGCGACTTCATCGGCAGCGCGAAATGCAGCACCGTGGGCCCGGTCTCCGGATCGTCATGGACGGCGCAGGTCATGAACAGGTCCGCCGCCGGCGCGCCGCTGGCGAAGATCTTGCGCGCATCCACGCGAAAGCCGCCATCCACGCGCGTAGCCTTGCCGCTGCCTTGCAGCCAGTCCGATCCGCCGCTGCCCAGCAACACCAGCTGCTCGCCCGCCACGCGCTTGAGCAGCCCCTCCACCGGCGCTTGCTGATTGCGCCAGCGCCATGCGGCCGTGGCCACCGGGTGGGTGTGCATGGCAAAAGCCAGCGCGGTCGATCCGCAGGACTTGCCCAGCTCGCGCAGCACCGCGCCCAGCTCCTGGTGCGAGAGCCCGGCGCCGCCCAGTTCCTGCGGCACGGCCGCAGCAAAGAAGCGGTGCGCGCGCAGGTCGTCGTAGTTGGCGCTGACGAACTGCCCGCTGGCATCGATCTCTGGCGCGCGCGCGTCGAAGGTGCGGCCTAGGGTCGCGGCCAGGCCGAGCCAGTCGGCCTGTGCGCCTGCGCTGGCATCCGCTGCGGAAAGGGTTTCCATGGTGTTGTCTCCGGCTGGTCTGATACGTGCGCTGCGGCGTTGTATGGCGCCAGGCACGGTGCTAGTATCGGAGCCCGGTCCCCTTGCCCGTATGATCGGGCGTCCGGCTTTCTTGCGCGAAACACCGGATCTGGAGGAATGTGACCATGGATGCCTTGTCCGACCTCTTGCGCGCCGTGCAGCTAAGCGGCGCCGTGTTCCTGAACGGCGAGTTCAAGTCGCCGTGGTGCCTGATCAGTGAAGCGGATGCTGAATTGCGCGCCGCCTTCCTGCCCCGCGCCGACCGCGTCGTCTCCTACCACCTGATTACCGAAGGCGTCTGCTGGGCGCGCCTGGTCGACGGCACCGGCCCGGGCGTGCGCGTCGATACCGGCGAACTGCTGGTGGTGCCGCAGGGCGAGCCGCACGTACTGGGCAGCGACCTGCGCCTGCAGCCACTGCCATCCGCTCCGCTGGTGTACGACATGCTGCGCAACAGCCCGGGCGAGGTCATGCGCGTGTCCTACGGCGGCGGCGGCGAAACCACGCGCATGGTGTGCGGCTTCCTGGGGTTCGACGACACCATGGGCAATCCCTTGCTGACGTCGCTGCCGCGGCTGTTCAAGGTGGGGCTGGGCAGCGGGCTGGAATCGGCATGGCTGGCATCGGCGCTGGCCTTTGCCACCTCGGAAGCGGCGGAACCGCGTGCGGGCACCGCCACGGTGCTGGCCAAGCTGTCTGAGCTGCTGTTCGTGCAGGCAGTGCGGCGCTGCATCGACACTCTGCCTGACAATGAAAGCGGCTGGCTCGCCGCGCTGCGCGACCGCTATGTGGGGCGGGCGCTGTCGCGCATGCATGCACGGCCCGCCTATCCGTGGACGGTCGATGAACTGGCTGGCAACGTGGGGCTGTCGCGCTCGGCGCTGGCGCAGCGCTTTACCGACCTGCTGGGGCAGCCACCGATGCAGTACCTGGCGCACTGGCGGCTGCGCTCCGCGGCGGCCGAACTGCGCAGCGGCAACCGTTCCATCAGCGAGGTCGCGGGCGCGGTCGGCTACGACTCGGAGGCCGCGTTCAGCCGCGCGTTCAAGCGCGAGTTCGGCCTGCCGCCCGCCAGCTGGCGCCGCAACTACATCGACGCGGGGCAGGCTCCGGCGGCGGCCGCACATTGAATTCGCCGTGGCAAAGACAACGGCCCGCGTCACCAGGCGCGGGCCGTAGCAATGCCCGGGCGGCGGGCAGCGGGACTTACATCTTCTGCTTGGTATTTTCCGCCGCGCCCTGCACCTTCTCGCCGCCACGTTCGATGTCCTTGCCCGCACCGGAAATGGTGTTGCAACCCGTGACCAGCAGCACGCCAGCGAGGGCAAACAATGCGAATAGCTTTCTCATGACGATCTCCTTGCTTCGTGTGGATGCGGCATGCGCCGCCAGGATGGAGTGGATCGGAATGACTTGACCGGGCAGCCGCTTGCCCGACCGGCAATTGGATCGTAGCAACGCACCGCAGCGCGCAAAGTCGGCTTTCGTCCTACCGGGATGTCAGCCGACGGCGCGACCGGCCGTCACCGCGTACGCGCTTGTGCTTGTGCTTGTGCTTGTGCTTGTGCTTGTGCTTGTGCTTGTAGGACAGCGACGGATACCCCGCGGCAGCGCCATCGCTTAAAAATCAACAGCCAGTCCAAGCCTTCCGGAGAACACCATGACGTCACGCAGCATCCACGTGCTTCCCGCCGCAACCGACAACACAGAATACGCCGGCGACGGCGCATGGGCTCTCACCATTGAGGGCCTGGAGAACGGTGGCGACGACACCGCGCTGCATTTCCCGACCCAGGAAGCCGCGATTGCGGCCGGCTGGATGCGCGCGCGCGAGGATGGCCTGCCGTTGTGCATCCACGGCCGCGACGGCCTGGTGCGCGAGCGCAAGATCTATTGCCGGGACGCACGCGGCACCGCCCGCATCGGCTACTGAGCCCCCCGGCCAGCGCCAGCGGCCGGCCCCACCCCCTACCTCCCCGAGCCCGCGGCCAATGCGGGCACAACAGTCCATTGCAGGAAACACATTGAGTGAAATCAATGTGTTACGCCTCCGTTCGTGAAAGCTATGGGTCCGTCACCGATACTGGAATCAAGGCACTCCATTATCCAGAATCAACCGAGACCCCCATGCGCCTGTTCCTCAGGTACCGCCCGCTGGACATCTATCCCGACCCGATCGACGCCAGGGTTGCCGAACTGCACGAGCTTGCCGAAGACATCCATGCCAGGCACGCGCGCAAGTGGCGCCGGCATGGCACGATGCTGACCCTGCGCGACGGCGCGGATCGCAGATTTCCGGCCGGCGACCCGGAAACGCGGCATTAGATTAGGGAAGATTCCTCTCTGCGCTCGGAAATGTGAACAAGTGTCATATCCGGTTGGCAAGGATATGACCCCTGCGAAAGAATGGGTACCGTACGCGGCAGGCTCGATTGGCGAGCCCACCGCTGCAACCCTTTTCCTGACGCAGCGAAATGAATCGAACCACCCGGGAATGCGTGATGGCGTTGATTTCCAGCCTGCGTGCCAAGGGGCCCATGCCCCGGCACCAGCTTGCCGCCGCCAGCCGCCTGAACGCCGCGGAACTGACGCGTGCGCTGAAGTCCGCCCGCCAGATGGGCGTGGTCGCCTACGCCGGAGAGCCTGAATCCCCGGCCGAGGCAGATACCCCGCTAGTGCTGACCGGCCGGCCCTTGCCGCCGCCGCGGCGCGTGGCGCCGGCACCGCGCGAAAGCAAGCCGCATTTCGAGCCGCTGCTGGATGTCTGGGGCATTGCCCGCCCTACCACGCTGCGGCGCAGCCATCCGTCGTAGCGTCTTCGCCGCATAGCGGGGTCTTCCGACTCGCCCTCGTCGGCATGCCGTTCTTACAAAGGCAGGTAAAGCGCACACGCGCCTGAACCGGCCAAGGCTTGCCTTTACCCCCTGGGGCGCCGCCTGCACGCCTGGGGCAGCCCACGTGCCGCGCCGGTACGGAACTTGCGCGACGCTTCTGGCTAAACCTCCCCGAAGCGTGCGACATGAGGCAACACAACCCGCCCGGCACCACCGCGCCCCCCGCCACTGGCGCTCCGCATGATTGCCAGGCCCCGCTCGGCTTTACGCCGGAGCCGGGGCGCAATTGCTGGCGCGTCGAGTCCTGCCAGCGCTTTGCCATGCTGGTCGACGCCGACGCCTACTTCCGCGCGCTGCGCGAAGCGCTGCCGCGAGCCGAGCACACCATCTTCATCCTGGGCTGGGATATCGACAGCCGCATGGAATTGGTGCCGCAGGGCGCGCAGGACGGCCTGCCGGCGGGCCTGCGAGACTTCCTGTGCGCGCTGGCGGACCAGCGCCCCGAACTGCGCATCTACATCCTGAGCTGGGACTACGCCATGGTGATGGCGATGGAGCGCGAGTGGCTGCCGTCCGCCAGCGCGCACTGGCAGGCGCACCGGCACCTGTCGTTCCGGCTTGACGGCAACCATCCCCCCGGCGCCTCGCACCACCAGAAGGTGGTCGTCATCGACAACAAGCTCGCCTTTGTCGGCGGGCTGGACCTGACGCTACGCCGCTGGGACGACAGCTGCCATGCCCCCGGCGCGCCGCTGCGCGTGGCCGAAGGCAAGCCCTACCCGCCCTTCCATGACGTGCAGTGCGCGCTCGACGGCCCCGCCGCGGCGGCGCTGGGCACCCTGTGCGCGGCGCGCTGGCTGCGCGCCAGCGGCAGCCAGCCGCGCCCGGTTGCGGCCACCTCGTCAGACCCGTGGCCGCCAGGCCTGGCGCCGGAGCTGACCGACGTGCGCGTCGCCATCGCCCGCACCATGCCCATGTGCGAGGACGAGCCCGGTGTCAGCGAGATCCGCATGCTGCTGCGCGATGCTATCGCCTCCGCCCGGCACAGCATCTACATGGAGAACCAGTACTTCAGTTCGCACGAGATCGCCAAGGCGCTGGAGGCACGGCTGGGGCACGAGGACGGCCCTGATATCGTGCTGGTGTCGAGACGCAACGAGAGCGGCTGGCTAGAAGCGCACAGCATGGGCGTGCTGCGCGCGCGCCTGTACCGCCGCCTGCGCGCAGCCGACACGCAGGAACGCTTCTGCCTGTACTGCCCGTCGATTCCGGGCCTGATGCCCGAATGCGTCAACGTGCATAGCAAGGTCACGGTGATCGACGACGACCTCATCACCATCGGCTCATCCAACCTCAGCAACCGCTCGCTGGGGCTGGATACCGAGTGCAATATCGTGGTGATGTCGGGCGGCGACCCGCGCGTGCAGGCGGCCATTGCCGCCATGCGCGCACGGCTGCTGGGCGAGCACCTGGATGTGGCACCCGAAGCCTTCCAGGCCGAGGTCGCCGCCACCCGCAGCGTGCTTGCGGCCATCCGCAACCTGCAGCGCGCGGACGGGCGCTCGCTGGAAGCCTACGAGCCGCCGTTGCCGGACGATGTCGATGCCGCCTCGCCGGCGGCCAGCCTGCTGGACCCGATCGAGCCGATCGACAGCGACCAGGTCCTGGCCGAGTTCGTCAGCCATGAGGCACGCCCGCGCGTGCTCGGGCGCGTCGGGATGATGGTGGCGCTGGCGCTGCTGCTGGCGGGGCTGGCGTTTGCGTGGCGCCATACGCCGCTGCGCGAATGGGCGGACTTCCGCGCGCTGCTCAGTGTGGTCGAGCAACTGGACGAGATGCCGCTGGCACCGCTGGCGATGATTGGCGTCTACCTGGCCGGCGCGGTGACGATGCTGCCGGTGACGCTGCTGATCCTGGTGACCGTGGTCATATTCGGCCCGCTCTATGGCGCCGCGCTGGCGCTGTGCGGCACCGTTCTGAGCACCGGCGCGGGCTACCTGGCCGGCCGCTTGCTGGGGCGCAATGCCGTGCGCCGCTTTGGCGGCAGGCGGCTGAACCGGGTCAGCCACCAGCTGGGCAAGCACGGGGTGGTGGCGATGGTGGTGCTGCGGCTGGTGCCGATTGCACCGTTCGCGCTGGTCAACCTGGTGATCGGTGCATCGCGCATCAGCCTGCGCGACTGCCTGCTCGGCACCGCGCTGGGCATGCTGCCCAGCATTGTGGTGGCTGCCTGCCTGGTGAACCGCGTCGCCGCCGCGGCGCGCGATCCGGGCCTGTTCACCTTCGCCTTGCTGGCGCTGGTGCTGCTGGTGCCGGCGTCGCTGCTGCTGGTGCTGCGCCGCCGGCGCCGGCGCCGTGCCGAGGGCGGCGCCGCGCGCCCGCAAGACGATCCGCCCGGCCCCCGCGGGCGGCTGGCACGGCTGGCGGCACTGCGCCGCCAGGCCTAACGCTGGCGGCGATAGCTGGCGTTCATGAACTGGGCCCACTCGCCGTTCTCGCCCAGCATGTAGGACGTCAGCGTGCGGTGGTCGTCGTCGGTGAAGGTGATCACGTCGCGGTACTGGGCGATGCGGCCATTGCCGGAACAATCCGGCCCCTCGGCACGCAGCGTCAGTTGCTGGCCGCCGCCGTCGAGCTCGCCTTCATAGAACCACAGGTGGGTCATCATCGAGCCGATGAAGGTCCCCACGAAATGCTTGCGGGCGGGGTCGTAGCCGAGCGTCATGACCGTGGTGGACGGGCCGCAGCCGGGCATGTCACCCTGCGTCACGCACTGGACCCAGACGTCGCCGACGCTGCTCACGCGCTCGGGGATCTCCCACTTCTGCACCGGCTGGTCCGGTCCCATCGATGCGTCGCCTTCGGCGATCCAGTTGCCCACCAGCCGTTGCAGCCAGCGGTGCTCCTTCTGCGCTTCGGTCTTCATTCGCGGTCCCCTTGGGTTGCAGCCACAGATGCTTGTGGATGCCGTACACATAGCCTAGCAAATGAAATGGACAGTGTCCACTTTTGCCTGCAATTGGCTGTGCTGCGTTGGCCTGACGCGCTGATTGACATGCAGGCATTTACCTGCATATACTCCCCTCATGCACAAACACAACGGATGGGATGGACGCTGACAAGGTTTTCAAGGCGCTGGGCGACCCGACACGCAGAAAGCTGCTCGACCTGCTGTACGAGCGGAACGGGCAGACGCTGGGCGAACTCTGCGAGCACCTGAACATGGCGCGGCAATCAGCCACCCAGCACCTCGGGATCCTCGAGGCGGCCAACCTGGTGAGCACGGTCCGGCGTGGCCGGGAGAAGCTGCATTTCATCAACCCGGTGCCGCTGCACGAGGTCTACGAGCGCTGGGTGCGGAAATTCGAACGTCAGCGGCTCAGCCTGCTGCACGACCTGAAGAACGAACTCGAAGGAGATCAGCAATGAGCCAGGAGAAGACCAGCTTCGTTTATGTGACCTACATCCGCTCGACGCCGGATAAAGTGTTCGAGGCCATCACGAAACCGGAGATCGCGCGACGCTACTGGGGCCACGAGAACGTCTCCGACTGGAAGCCCGGATCGGCCTGGGAGCACGTGCGCGCCAACGAGCAGCGCACGGTTCAGGTGGTCGGCAAGGTAGTCGAGGCCGCGCCGCCGACGCGCCTGGTCATCACGTGGGCGAGCCCCTCGCAGGCCGCCGATCCGGCCAGCTACAGCCGCGTGAGCTTCGACATCGAGGCGTACGAGGAGATGGTGCGGCTGACCGTCACCCATGACGAACTCGAGGCCGACAGCGGGATGGACAAGGCCATCAGGCAGGGCTGGCCGATCGTTCTTTCCAGCCTGAAGTCCCTGCTGGAAACAGGGCAGGCCATCGACGTCTTCGCCAAGCCGAAGGCAGCCTGAACCGGGAGTTGCTCATGACCCAGCCCTACACCGGCGGATGCGCGTGCGGCGCGATCCGCTACGCAACCAGGCACGCGCCCGTCTTCCAGAACCACTGCCAGTGCCGCGACTGCCAGCGGCGCAGCGGCACCGGGCACGGCTCCTACCTGACCTTTCCCGCGCGCGCCGAGATGACCATCGCTGGTGAAGCCACGCACTGGGAGGTCGCGGGCGACAGCGGCAACGTGAAGGTCCACGCCTTTTGCCCGGTCTGCGGCACGCCGGTCTTCCTGCGCTTTGCCGCGATGCCGGAGCTGATCGCGGTCCACGCGGGCAGCCTGGACGACCCGGACCGCTTCGTGCCGCAGGTCCTCACCTACAGCGCCCGCGCGCCGGCGTGGGACGCCATCGATCCTTCACTGCAGGCATTCGAGCGGATGCCGGCCGGCTAGCCCTATTACGGCAGCCTGACCTTGGGCACCACGAACTGGTTGCCCGGGGCGCGCAGCACGTCGCACTGGACCTTGGCCTTGCGCACGGCGCCGTCCTGCGCCAGGTATTCGACGTCGGCCACCACGCTGTAGGCGTCTTCGGCCACCTTGCGGGTCTTGCCGCCGATCCACTTGAAGCTGGCGGGATTGGGCAGCGCTGCCTTGACCGCCTTCATGCAGGCAACCGGGGCCTCCGGGGCCTCGTCCTTGCCGCGCGGCTTTGGTGCGCCGTCCTGCCCCGCAGCCAGCGCCGCCGACGCGCACGTGACCGACAACGCCATCACCAGCGCGGTGGACAGGGAACGCGGAAAAAGCGGCGAAAGCATCTTGAACTCCTGGGCTGTGGCAGAACTGGACGCCACATTCTAACGCCGGCGCCGATGCCGTTCAGGCCACGGCATCGGCACAAAAGTTCCCCTGGCGCCACTGCCAGGCAGCGCTAGCGCCGCACGCAAGCCTTGTAGGTGAACTTGTCGCCACGAAACATGAACTCGGAGAAAGCCAGCGGCTTGTCGTCGATGTCGTGCGGCGTGAACCGGATGCGCAGCAGCGGCTCGCCGGGCGCCACCTTGAGGCGGCGCGCGGTTTCGGCATTGGCAGGGATTGCCGCGCTCTCCGTGTGCAGGTACTTGAGGCGATAACCCAGGCGGGCTTCCACGATCATCAGTGCATCGTGACGTTCAAGGTCGTGCTCCAGGATCGCGCGCATCAGGGGTTCGGGCGCCATCGTCATGCCCACCGCCACCGGGGTGCCTGCCACTGACTTGAGCATGGTCACGCACAGCAGCTTTGTTCCCGGTGGCAGGCGCAGCGCATCGGTGGCGATGGCCGGCGCCGCAATCAGCCGCGTCGACAGCAGCTTGCCGTGCGCTTCGTGCCCGCGCGCACGCATGTAATCGAAAAAGCCAGTCAACGGCCCCAGGTCCGCCTGCCCCGCCGGACGGCTGACAAAGCTGCCCTTGCCGTGCACCGTCTCGATCAGCCCTTCGGCAAGCAGCGATGCCAGCGACTGGCGCACGGTGATGCGGCTGACGCCGAATTCAGCCATCAGCTCAGCCTCGGACGGCAGCTTGATGCCCGGAGTCCATTCATTGTTGACGATGCGCTGGCGCAGCGCGCCTTCGATCTGCTTGAAGCGAGGCAGGGAGCTTGTTGTCACGAGATTGGTGGTGTTCACGTCATGTCCGATGCGGGCATCCACTTATCATAACAACATTGACTCATCATAACATGTCATGACAACATGCTCCGACACGTCAATGACAAGATTCGCGGCGCCGCCCAAAAAGTCATGGCGCACGCATACGGAGACAACGCCATGAACCAACCCGCTGCGCCCTTCCTTGCCGGCGCACCCATCGACACGCCCCAGGAAGCCCTCACCGCCGCGGCGGCGCTGCCGCTGGTGCTTGCCACCTATCCGCTGTTTGAAAGCCTGCGCACCTGCCGGCTGCAGACCTACGTAGCCCAGGCCACGGGCTACGGCCGTGCCCCCGTCAACGTGCTGTCGGCCAGCACGCACCAGTGGACGCACAAGGACCGCGACATCGTCACCCCGGCCAACGACCTGCTCTACTTCTGCGCCTGGGTCAACCTGGCCGACGGCCCGGTCACGCTGCACGTGCCCGCACTGGCGGACGCCAGCCGCTATTACGTGGTGGAGCTGCTGGACGCCTGGACCAACAACTTCGAGAACCTGGGCCCGCGCAATGTGCCCGCGGCCGGCGCCGACATCGTTCTGGCCGGCCCCGGGCAGCACGCCGAAGGCGACCACGTGGTGCGCTGCCCCACCTCACTGGTCTGGCTGCTGGGCCGCGTGCTGGTGACCGGTGCCGACGACCTGCCGGCGGCGAGCGCCTTCCAGAACGGCTTCCGCCTGTCCGGCGGCACCAGGATGCAGCCCGCCTGCGTGCGCGACTGGCAGGATGGCGGCGAGCCTGCGCTGGACTTCTTCGCCAACATCTTCAACGCCCTGCGCGAGTATCCTGCCGAGCCTTCTGCCGCGGGCCTGCTGTCGTTGCTGCGCAAATGCGGCATCCGCGCCGGCGACGCCGTCGATGTGGGCGCGCTGCGGCCTGCGGTGCAACAGGGCCTGGTCCGCGCCTGGCACGAAGGCATGGCCCTGATCGAGGCCAACACCCGCAGCCATGCGCGCAAGAGCTGGACCTACAGCCTGCTGCTGGGCCGCTATGGCGACGACTGGATGCAGCGCGCGGTTACCGCGATGAAGGGCCTGGGCGCACTGCGCGCCGACGAGGCCGTCTATGCCGCTGCCGACTACGACGCCGACAGCGAACTGCTGCACGGCCGCCACGCCTACGCCCTGCACTTCCCCGCGGGACACCTGCCGCCGGCGCAGGCGTTCTGGTCGGTCTCGCTCTACGGCGCCGACCGCTTCTTCACCGACAACGCCATCGGGCGCTACGCACTGGGCGACCGCAGCCCCGGGCTGCAATACGATGCCGACGGTGGCCTCACCCTGACCATCTCGCACCAGCGCCCCACGCAGGCGCAGGACAACTGGCTGCCGGCACCGGACGGCCCGTTCTACCTGATCCTGCGGCTCTACCAACCGACCGATGGCTTCATGGCCGGCGACTACGTGATCCCGCCCTTGCGGCGCGTTGCCTGATGGAGCACGCCATGGAGCCCCACGACAACCAGCTCGGCACACTGGCGTGCGACGCGGTGCGCTACACGCTGCCGCTGTACGAGATGGCGCGCATGCGCGCCGCCACCTGCCCGCGCCGCGATGGCGCCGGGGTCTTTGCCGGCGACGGGCCCGATTCCACACTGCGCTGGATCAACACCGTCACGCATGTGCGCGCGCTGCTCGGCCCGCAGCACCGGCAGGTCGTCACGCCGAACAACGACACGCTCTACACCAATGCGTGGCTCGACCTGTCCGGCGGTCCGCTGCTGCTCGATGTGCCCGACTGCCACGGCCGCTACTACGTGCTCGGCCTGCTAGACGCCTATACCAACCCGTTCGGCTATATCGGCACCCGCACCACCGGCACTCAAGGCGGCACGTGGCTGCTGCATGGGCCAGCCTGGCGCGGCGAGGTGCCGGCCGGCGCAACGCCGCTGCCCTGTCCCACCGACGCGGTCTGGATCATCGGCCGCGTCCTGGCCGATGGCGAAGCCGATTTGCCGGGTGCACATGCCCTGCAGGACGGCATCCGCCTGCGCCGGCCAGACGGCACCAGCGCAGCAACCGTATTCGATGCTGGCATGCAAGCCGGCGGGCGGCCAGCCGATCCCGACCGCTACGCCGCCGTCGTCACCCGCATGCTGCGCGAGAACCCGCCACCCGCCGCCGAAGCCGAACTGGTCCGCGCCTTTGCCCCGGCCGGCATCGGCAGCAATGCGCCGCTGACCGTGGCACAGCGCGCGGCACTGGCCACCGCGCTGACGCAGGTCGACGCGGAACTGGCCGCGCCCAGGGCCTCCGCGCTGGGCGGCGGCTGGTTCCTGCCGGTGGAAATCCGCACCTCGTTCGGCACCCACTACGCTCTACGCGCCGAAGTGGCGCGCAACTACATTGGTGCGCTAGGCGTTGAGGAAGCCATGTACCTGATGGCCGATTGCGATGGCGACGGCTTGCCGCTGGACGGCACGCACCAGTATGAACTGGTGTTTCCCCCGCAAGGACTACCCCAGGCGGGCGCATTCTGGTCGCTGACCATGTACCGCAAATCGGACTGCATGCTGGTCGAGAACCCCCTGCAGCGCTACTCGCTGGGCGACCGCTCGCCGGCCCTGCGCTCGGCGCCCGATGGCAGCCTGCGCATCGTGCTGGGCGCGCAGCCCCCTTCGGAGAACGCCCTGGCCGGTAACTGGCTGCCGGCACCCGCGGAGCCGTTCTATGTAGCGTTGCGTCTCTACGTGCCCGGTATCACGCACCTGGAACGCACCTTCCGCTATCCACCCATCCGCCGCATGAAGGAAGCATCATGAATCGGACCTCAATCTTCGCCCGGGCCGTGCTGACGGCCGGCCTGGCGATGCTGTGCCTGGCCAGCCCCGCGCAGGCGCAAACGTATCCGTCGCGGCCGGTCAAGCTGGTGTCGCCATATGGCGCTGGCGGCTCCAATGACATCTCTGCCCGCATTCTTGCCGAGGCACTTGGCCACAAGCTTGGCCAACAGGTGGTGGTGGAGAACAAGCCTGGCGCCGGCACGCGCCTGGCCACCGAGCAGGTGGCCCATGCCGCGCCGGACGGCTACACGCTGCTGTGGGCCGCCGCGCCCTTCGCCATCAATACCGCGGCAGGCATCGCTCAGCGCTACGACGTCCACAAGGACTTCGTGCCAGTGGGGCCGCGAGTGCTGGGGCCGGTCTTCCTGATCGTCAATGCCAGCTCGCCGGCTCGCACCGTGTCCGACTTCGTGCGCATGGCCCGGGACAAGCCGGATGGCGTGACGCTGGCCTCCCCGGGCGCAGGCTCGGGCCCGCACCTGACCGCCGAACTGTTCGGGCAGGTCGGCAAGTTCAAGCTGCTGAATGTCCACTACCGCGGCGACGCCACCGCCTATACCGAACTGCTGGCCGGCCGCGCGGACGCCACCCTGACCGCCATCACCTCGGCGCTGCCCTTTATCAAGGCCGGCAAGCTGCGTGTGCTGGCAGTGGCCTCGGAACAGCGTTCGCCGGTCTATCCGGATGCGCCCACCTTTGCCGAGCAGGGTTACCCGGGCATGGTCGGCTACGGCTGGTTCGGCCTGGTCGCGCCGGCCGGCACGCCGCCCGCCGTCTCCGAGCGCTTGAACCGCGAGGCATCGGCCGTGCTGGCCGATGCCGAGATCCGCAAGAAGCTGCTGGGGCTGGGGCTTGAGCCGCAGCCAGAGCCGGGCAGCGCGTTTTCCGCCTTCATCGACCAGGAAATCGGCAAATGGGGCAAGCTGATCAAGGCGCGCGGCATCAAGCTGGAGTGAGACATCCCCTTCGACGTAGGGCAACACGTGACCATCCATCCCAAGGAAACAACGCCATCATGATGACCGCTGCCCCCCTGCTGCGCGGCCCGCTGCTGCAAGCCGCCCTGCCCCTGCTCACCTTGCTGGCCCTGGCCGCCACGCCCACGCCGGCCGGCGCACAGGGCGCCTACCCGGCCAAGTCCATCCACCTGATCGTTGCCTACCCGCCGGGCGGGCTGACCGACACGCTGGCGCGCACCATCGGCGATGGCCTGTCGCGCCAGCTCGGCAAGACGGTGGTGGTGGAGAACAAGGGCGGCGCCGGCGGCATCATTGGCACCGACTATGTCGCCAAGTCGGCGCCTGACGGCTATACGCTGCTGATGACCATTCCCGGCCCGATCACGTCCAACCTGGCGCTGTACAAGAAGCTGCCCTACGATCCGCGCACTGAACTGCGCCCGATCTCCGACATCGCCACCGCGCGCACCGTGCTGGCGGTCAACAGCAGCGTGCCGGCCAAGACCGTTGCCGAACTGCTGGCCTATGCCAAGGCGTCGCCCGGCAAGCTGCGCATGGGGTCGTGGGGCCCGGGCACGCAGCCACATACCATCCAGACTTACCTCGCCAGGCAATACCAGGCGGACATGCTGCACGTGCCCTACCGCGGCGAAGGGCCGATGGTGACCGACCTGCTGGCCGGCCAGGTCAACGTGACGGTGGGCTCCGTGACCGCACTCAAGCAGCACTTCGTCACCGGCAAGCTGCGGCCCCTCGCGGTCACCGGCACGCGCCGCGCACAGGGCCTGCCAGACGTGCCGACCTTCGCCGAGGCCGGCTACGCCGACGACCCGTTCCGGCTGACCGGCCCGATCACGCTGATGGCGCCCGCGAAGACGCCGCAGGGCATCATCGACCGCCTGGGCCGCGAGACCGCCAGCCTGGTCGCCAGCGCCGACATGCAGCGGCGCATCGTGGACATGGGCGCGGAACCGCTCGGCAATACGCCGGCGCAGGCGGAGGCCGCATACAAGGCCTACTTGCCAGTGGTTCTGAAACTGACGGCGGATACGGGAGTGACGCTCGACTGAGCTACGCGGCTGGCGCCTAGTCCACGGTGGCGAATTCCAGCGTCTTCGGCGTCTTGATGATGACTTCCGGCTGGTCGCCAACCACCACGGTATCGTCCAGCCGGAAGCCGCCGAGACCATAGACATAGAGACCCGGCTCCGCCGAATACACCTCTCCCGCAAGCAGCGGACGGGTATTGAACGCCATGTCCTCCGGGTATTCGTGCAGCATCAGCCCGACCGCGTGGCCAGTGCGATGGAACACGTAGTCCCCGCAGCCGGCCTGCTCGATCACAGCCTGCGCGGCCGCATCCATGTCGCAGACGCGCTTGCCCACCACCGCCGCCGCAACGGCAGCGTCGGTGGCCTTTGCCGCAACCTGGTAGAGCCGCGCCTGCTCGCCGCCAGGGCGCCCGCAAAACCAGGTGCGCTCGTTCTCGACATAAAGCCCGTTCAGGCGCGGCAGCACCAGGTTGACGATGGTGTCGCCAGCGCAGATCCGTGCGCCGCATCCGGCGCCATCGCCATGCGGCGATGCCGAAGCCGGCCCGGTCAGCGTCCAGCATTTGAGGATATCGAAATCCTCGCCCGGAAAGCGCCGCGCCGCCTCCTCTGACATCAGCGCCGCCATGGCGTGGTCGAGCTCCTGCACCAGCCGCCCTGGCCGGAAGTTCTCGCGGTAGCGATCCTGCACCCAGTCCGTCAGCGCACCGAGCTCGCGCATGACCTGCAGCTCCTCCGCATGCTTGACCCAGCGCAGGCTGCGCATCTCCGCCATGGCGGGCCGCAGCGTGAGTTCAGGCAGGTAGCGCTGCGCACCCGCCAGGATCGGATGCTGGACGTCGACCGCAATCCGCGACATGCCGAGCCCCCTGGCCCCCAGCAGCGCAGCAACCACTTCCGGCAGCTGCGCGGGCAGCGGCAGGCGGTTCGAGACACGGGGATGCTCGGAATAGTAGGTGATATCGGCAAGCCAGACCGTGCCCTTCTCGGTCGCAAAGCGCATATGGTTGGTCGACAGCTCGTTCATGACCGCGAAGGTGTCGCCATTGCGCGGCACCACCACGAACACCGGGCGCTCCCACGGCCAGACATCGAGCTGGAAGTTGGTGGCGTACTGGAAGAAGTCTGGCGTGCCGAACACCAGCGCATCGACGCGCAGCTTGTCCATCAGCCTGTGCATCGCCGCCAGGCGATAGTCGTGTACGGCCTTGGTGAGATGTGCCATGGCAGCGGTCCTCAAAGAGAAATGTCAAGGTTGCGGATGATCGGGCCCCAGGTATCGGCGTCGCGCTTCATATGGCGCTCCACCTCGGACGGCGGCCCCTTGATTGCATCCAGGAACTGGAAGGCAAGCTTCTCCTGGAATTGCGGGTCGTCCAGGATCTGGTTGATGTCGGCATTGACCTTGCGGATAACGCCTGCAGGCGTGCCTGAGCGGGCCACGATCGCGTACCACCCGGGTACCTGCACGTCATAGCCAAGCTCCTTGAAGGTGGGCACCGCGGGCAAGGCCGGCTGCCGCTTGTCGCCGGTGACCGCCAGCGGTACCAGCTTCTTGCCGGCGATGTAAGGCTGCACGCCCGCGAGCACATTCATCATCACCGGGGTCTGCCCGTTCATCAGGCTGGTCGAGCCACCGCCGCCGTTGAACGGCACGTGCTGCAGCCGGACTTCGGTGCGTTGTGCGACCAGTTCCATCGCCAGGTGGGTGGAGTTGCCGATGCCGCCCGACGCGAAGCTGATCTCGCCGGGGCGAGCCTTGGCCATCCGCACGAAATCCTGGAACGTATCGGCCTTGAGCGACGGTGCCGCGACAAAGACAAAGGGCGAGTTGGCGAGCATCGCCACGCCGGTCAGGTCCCGGCCCGGGTTGTAGGGCAGCTTCGGATACAGGAAGGGATTGAAGCTCAGGTTGGAAACGCCGGCGAAGAACAGCGTGTAGCCGTCGGCGGGCTGCCCGATCACATAGCTGATCGCCAGCATCCCGTTTGCCCCGGGCTTGTTCTCCACCACCACCGGCTGGTTCCAGGCACGGCTGAGCTTTTCCGCGAGCGCGCGCGCCAGCACATCATTGCCGGTGCCGCCGGCCTGCGGCAGCACCAGCCGCACGGGCTTCGAAGGGAAGGTTTGCGCCTGCCCGATCCCTGGCAGCGCCATCGCCACCGCAGTCCCGGCCACCCAGGCCAGTAGTTGTCGCCGATCCATATTGCACCCTGTTGGTTTGTCACGATTCGCCTCGTTCGCGAAGGCGTGGGATGCAATGTACCATGTGGTACACGAATGGGAAAAATCGGGGTTTACGCGGATTTCCGCGGAAGAAACCGTTACTTGCCGGTTTGGGGAGGCACCGCCATCCTGGCGGCGAAGTACTTCAGCGCGGCCGTCGTGCCCTTGCGGTCACCCGTGGTGACCAGGTCCAGCAGCAGCCCACGCATGGTGGCAAGTTCCACCCGCGCGCGCAGCCCGGCCTCGGCAGCGCCAAGGCCGAGGTCGCGCTGCAGGCGCGCCGCCAGCGTGGTTGTCCAGCTGCCGACGACGTCTTCCAGAAAGCCGCTGAAGCGCTCGCGGTCGCGGATGGCCTTGCCGTAGATCTCGAACATCAGCTGCATGATCGGCAGGTAGGCTGGAGCGGAATAGCGCTCCCATGCCGCCTCCATCGCGGCTTCGGGAGCCATGCCTTCCACCATCACGCGCTGGCGGGCGGCCTGCTCCGCATGGCGGATGCGATGCAACAGTGCCTGCCAGAAGCCATCCCCGGAGCCGAAGTAGTAGATCAGCATGCGGTGGCTTGTGCCGAGCGCGTCCGCCACACTGCGCAAGGAGAGATCGCCCAGGCCATTGGCAAGAACATGATCGGTGGCGGCATCCAGCAACTGGATGGCCTGCTCGCTGGCGGAGCGGTCAAGGGCGGGGGCTTTGGCTTTCGGCATGGAGGGGTGGCACGTGCGCCGGGCGCGCAGGATGGCTGCCCCGGATTCTACGATAACTGTCGTCGCCGGCCTGCGTGATACAGTCTTTAGCGTACGGCACACCGCCCCCACGCAAGCATGAAAACGCTGCTGATCGTCTATCACACCATGACCGGAGGCACCCGGCAGATGGCCGAGGCCGCCGCTGACGCGGCCCGTCAGCAGCCCGGCGTCACGGTCGTGCTGAAGACGGCTGCCGAGGCCGGCCCGGACGATGTCCTTGCCGCCGACGGCTATCTCTTCGCCACGCCAGAGAACCTGGCCGCCATGGCAGGGATGATGAAGGACTTCTTCGACCGCTGCTATTACGCCGCGCTGGACCGCATCAACGGCCGCCCCTACGCCACCATGATCTGCGCCGGCAGCGATGGCGAGAATGCGCTGCGCCAGATCGACCGCATCGCCACCGGCTGGCGGCTCAACTGCATTGCGCCGGGGCTGATCGTCTGTACGCATGCGCAGACGCCTGAGCGCATCCTTGCGCCCAAGCAAATCGAAGCCGGGGACCTGGCGCGTTGCGCGGAGTTGGGTGAGGGCCTGGCAGCGGGATTGGGGCTTGGGGTGTTCTGATGGCATGCCGGGGCCGTACCGCGCTATGGGGCGGGGCGGGCCCGTTCAGGCAGCCAGTGGTGAGATGCCGCGCGAGGTGTCGTTGCCGCCCTCTTCCTCCTGCACGATCAGCGCGACGCCACGCCGCCTGGCCGCAGCCATGCCGATGTTGACGGCGATTTCGCGATCCTCGCAGTGCACCAGGCCCTTGCGGGCACTTTCGACCGTCAGTTCCCAGCCTTGCGCCGTCTGCCTGATCAGGAAGTTCGCAGCCATGGGTCGCTCCGTCGTTGGTGTTCTTGCAGCGTAGTCCATCGGCCTGCCATTGAAATCGGCGTCAGTCCGATAGCGTGCGGGCACTTCTCCTACACCAGGGTGGGGACGGTCAAATCCAGGCGCCGTACATGACACACAATAATCGCGGAAATATGATTGTTGATGCATGTTATGGTTATAACTCCCCGATCGATCCAAAAATCCTCCTCGACTACGAGAAACCTGAGCCCCGGACCCGCGAGAAACCGTGCCGCGCACGATGACACGCCGGGTCATGATTATCGGTGACAGGCCCGGGCAAGCCGGATCAGCAACCGGCACTTTGCCCGCGCCCATTCCGATATATCTCCAGGAGGAGACTCATGGATGCACACGATATCGCCGGCACGGCTGTGGCCGGCTCACCACCCCCGGTTCCGCGCGCCAGGCCCCCTCGTCCCGGCAAGAGCACGCTGCAGGATGTGGAGCAGATTCGCCTGGCAATCGAGATGATCGGCCTGGGCGCCCGCCTGCAGGTGCTGGAATCCGAAGTGTCGCTGCCACGCGTGCGGCTGATCCGGCTGTACAAGGAGCTGTGCGGGGTGTCGCCGCCCAAGGGCATGCTGCCGTTCTCCACGGACTGGTTTGTCTCCTGGCGCCCGAATGCCCATGCCTCGATGCTGCTTGGCGCCTACCGCTTCATGACCAGCCGCGGCAGCCTGGACGGGATCCGCGCGGTCTTGTCCAGCTACCGCATGTACCGCGAAGAGCTGTGCGCCACCGGCGAGGCCTCGCAGCTGAGCTTTACCCGCGCCTGGACGCTGGTGCGCTTCTATGAGCGCGGCATGCTGCGGCTGGCGCGTTGCAGGGACTGCCGGGGTGAGTATGTCGTGCAGGCCGACGATGCGCGCCACCGGTACGTCTGCGGGCTATGCCTGCCGCCGGCGCGCGCAGGCAAGTGCCGCAAAACCGCGCCGGCTGCGTTGGCCGGCTGACGCCGCGCACGGCGTCCCAGTGTCTGCCGCCGCACAGTCCGGTGCACGGCAGGCTTCCATGATGAGTGCTTCTGCCATCCAGGCCGCCGGCGTTTCAGGCCGGCCCCGCTTGTATCAGGGAGCCTCGCCCATGTTCAGGATCACTATGCTTGGAAAAAAGACCGGCGCGGCCGCGCCCGACAAGAATGACCAACACAACGCCATCGAAGCTCCCGCGCCGGCCGCGCCTGGCGAGCCGGGCAAGACGATGCCGGAACAGTTGGCGCAAAACCTCAAGACACAAGGCGATGCCATGATCCAGTACGGCGCGCGCCTGCTGGTGATGCGCGAGCTGCTGTGCTCGCTGACCACGGGCCTGCCGCCGGCGGCGCGCGCCAGCGCCGAGCAGCGCTTCCGCCAGCGCATCAACCAGTTGATGTCGCTGACCGACGACCATGTCCTGCCGGCGGAATTCCACCGCGCCCTGCTTGCCGAGGTCAATTACTATCTGGGCGAGTTGAAAAAGCCCTGAGCAATGCCTGGCTGATAATCCCGCCGGCCATTATTGCAGGCGTGGCGATGCCGCCTGCGCGTATTATTCAGTGTCATTTTCCTTTCTCCGGATCGCACCCGGCACAGTCGGAAATGTTCTGCCCCTGCCAGGGCATTTCCGCGGAATCTCCCAGGCGCTGCAATAATCTCGCTCTGTTTGCTACTGGTAGTAACCGTCATCGCCGGGCAGCGGCCATCGTGCTACAGTGCGCCCTTCGGAGACCGCTTGCGCAGCGACCCACAGCGCACTCACGCCGCCCCTTTCCGGCCGGCACACCGCCCGAATTATTGCCGCGCAGCCGCCTGCCCAGGGCCATTGCCCCAGCCGCCGCTGCCGCTCCCTAGGATCTTCATGAAAAACCGGCTCCAGGCCGCGCTCACCATCGCAGTCTTCAAGCTCGTCGCCGCCCTGCCGTACGGTGTCACCGCACGCCTGGGCGATGCGATCGGCAAGCTGCTGTATCGCATCCCCAGCCGCCGCCGGCGCATTGTCCATACCAACCTGTCCCTGTGCTTCCCAGACATGGATGCAGACACGCGGGACAAGCTGGCACGGAACCACTTCGGCCACGTCCTGCGCAGCTACCTGGAGCGCGGCGTGCAGTGGTTCGGCAGCGCCGAACGCCTGGGCAAGCTGGTGGAACTGGACTCGCGCATCGACCTGGCCTCGTGCGCGGAGCATCCGACCATCTTCATGGGCTTCCATTTCGTCGGCATCGAGGCCGGCTGCATGTTCTATTCGATGCGCCACCCGGTGGCCTCGCTGTACACCAGGATGTCCAGCCCGATGCTGGAACAAATCTCGCGCACGCAGCGCGGGCGCTTTGGCGCCGAGATGATCCCGCGCAGCGGCAGCGGCAAGCAGGTGGTGCGCACGCTGCGCGCCGGCTGCCCGGTGATGCTGGCGTCGGACATGGATTTCGGCATCAACGATTCGGTGTTCGTGCCGTTCTTTGGCGTGCCGGCCTGCACGCTGACCTCGGCCTCGCGCCTGGCCAGCATGACCGGCGCGCGCGTGGTGCCCTTCACCACCGAAGTGCTGCCCGACTACCGCGGCTACCGGCTGCGCATATTCGACCCGCTGGAAGGGTTCCCCTCGGGCAGCGTCGAGGAAGATTCGCGCCGCATGAACGCCTTCCTCGAAACCCAGATCGCCACCATGCCGGAGCAGTATTACTGGATCCACCGGCGCTTCAAGAACCGGCCCGCAGGCATGCCGTCGGTGTACTGAGCCCGATTATCCTGCCGCGCGGCGCCAGGCCTCCTGGATGTCCGCCACCAGCCGCGCCAGTTGGGCCGCATAGCGGGCATTGTCGCGGCTGCGCTCGCTCTCGTTGAACGGGAAGCTGATATTGAGCCCGTACAGCTGCTGGTCCGGCCCGGAGAATGCGGCCCCCACGGCCAGCAGGTGCCCGGGCTGGTAGGCCGCCGTGCAATAGCCGTGCCGCTGCGCCTGCGCAATGCCGCGCAGCACCTGCGCCCGCATGCCGGTCCAGGCCTCGCCCTGGCGCGCGGCGATGCCGGCCAGCAGATCCTCCCTCACCCCCTCAGGCTGCGCCGCCAGCCATGACAGCCCGATCGCCGTCATCTCCATCGGCACGCGCGTTCCCGGCACCACGCGCCGCGTGCGCGACACGCTGTCGCGGCTGTGCCGGATCGACGCCAGGTACACCATCTCCAGCTGGTCGCCCACGGCCAGCCCCACGTTGACCTTGCCGGCCTCGGCCACCTTGCGCATCAGCGGCAATGCAATGTCCGGCGCGCGGCTGGACTGGTGGAAGGCATCGGCCAGGCTCAGCACCACCGGCGCCAGCCGGTAGGCGCGTTCGTTCACGTCATAGCGCAGGAAGCCGGCATCCACCAGCGAGCGCGTCAGCCGGCTGACGGTGGGGCGCGGCAGTCCGGTGCGTACCGCCAGCTCAGCATTGGTCAGGCTGGTGGTGCCAACACGGAAGGCCCGCAGCAGCACCAGCCCGCGCTCCAGCGACTGGCTGCCCGTGGTGTCGCGGGTAAAGCGGCCGGTCTGGTGCGTGACGCGGCGGGTGGAGGGCTCTGGCAGCACGACGTCCGGCATTGTCAGTAATTTCAGTTAGTGAAATTCGAGTATAGCGGTACGGCCGCGCGGCGCGAATACTGTGTGCATCCCGGCCCCGAGCCGATCCACCACAGAGGAGCGCCCCGCATGTCAACCGACGCCGATATCCAGGTCACCCATGAAGGCCACGTAGCCCGCATCGTCCTGTCCCGCCCGCCGCACAATTTTGTCGATGCCGACATCATGCGGCGCCTGGCCGACACCCTGCAGGCGCTGGACGACGACGAGAACTGCCGCGCCATCGTGCTGGCGTCCGGCGTCAGCGCGTTCTGCGCCGGCGCCGACTTCAGCGGCGCCGACCAGGGCGCGGTCGCCAACGACCCGGGCGGCTTCTACGCGCATGCGATGAGGCTCTACCGCAACCGCAAGCCGATCGTGGCCGCGGTGGAAGGCGCCGCCATCGGCGCCGGCATGGGGCTGGCGCTGGTGGCGGACTTCCGCGTGACCTGCGCCGAGGCGCGCTTCAGCGCCAACTTCAACCGGCTGGGCTTCCACCCCGGTTTCGGCATGAGCCTGACGCTGCCGCGCCTGGTGGGCGAGCAGCAGGCCGCGCTGCTCTTCTACACCGGCCGGCGCATCACCGGCACCGACGCCGTCAAGATCGGCCTGGCCGACGAACTGGTGGAAAAGGCGCAGGTCAATGCCCGCGCCATGGCCCTGGCGCAAGAGATCGCCGCCTCCGCCCCGCTGGCCGTGGAAACCACGCGCGCCACGCTGCGCGAAGGGCTTGCCGACCGCATCGCCGAGATCAACCAGCGCGAACTGGCAATCCAGCACGGACAGTTCCGCAGCGAGGACTTCCGCGAGGGTGTCGCCGCCATGGCCGCGCGCCGCGCCCCTGCTTTCAAGCGCCGTTGAAGGAGTGGGCCCGATGAACGAACAAGACACCCGCACCACGCCGGCCGGCCCGCTGGACGGCATCCGCGTGCTGGACCTCACTGCGGTCGTGCTCGGGCCGCTGGCCACGCAGGTGCTGGCCGACTTTGGCGCCGACGTGATCAAGATCGAAGGGCCTGAAGGCGACCTGATGCGCGCCAACGGCGTCTCGCAGCATGCCGGCATGAGCTCGATCTATCTGGCGCTGAACCGCAACAAGCGCTCGGTCGTGCTCGACCTGAAGACCCCCGAGGGCGCCGAGGCGCTGCGCGGGCTGATCGCCAGCGCCGACGTGCTGGTGCACAACATGCGCGTAGCCGCGATCGAGCGGCTGGGCTTCGGCTATGCCGAGGTGGCGCGCATCAACCCGCGCATCGTCTACTGCGTGGCCACCGGCTTCGGCCAGGACGGCCCGCACTGCGACAAGCCGGCCTTCGACGACATCATCCAGGCCGGCTGCGGGCTGGTCGCGCTGGGTTCCACCACCGGCGATCGCCCCGAGTACGTGCCCAGCCTGATCGCCGACAAGACCACCGGGCTGGCCCTGGCCAACGCCGTGCTGGCAGCCCTGCTGTACCGCGAGCGCCATGGCGTCGGCCAGTCGGTGGAGGTGCCGATGCTGGAGACCATGACCGCGTTCGTGATGGCCGAGCACCTGGGCGGCCTGACCTTCGAGCCCGCGCCGGCCGGTGCCGGCTACGCCCGCCTGCTGCAAGGCGGGCGCCGCCCCGCGCCGACCCGAGACGGCTGGATCTGCGCCCTGCCCTACACCGAGCGCCACTGGCAAGCCTTCTTCCGCGCGGTGGGCCGCGACGACCTGGCCGAGCGCTACGAAGTGGCCGACCGCGCGCAGCGCAACGCCAATATCCGCGCGCTGTACGGTCACCTGGCCGAGCTGACGCCGGCGCGCACTACCGACGAATGGATGGCGTTGTTCGAGTCGCTCGACATCCCCGCCACGCCGATCTATGGCCTGGACGCACTGGTCGAGCATCCGCACCTGCGCGCCGTCGGCCTGTTCCAGGAAACGCAGCACCCCACCGAAGGCCCGCTGCGCGAAGTGCGCCCCGCCGCGCGCTTCTCGGCCACGCCGCTGTCGCTGCGCCGTCATGCGCCGGGGCTGGGCGAACACACCGCCGAAGTCCTGCAGGAGCTGGGCCTCGCGCACGGCGTCAGCCAACGATAACGAATCAGCAGGAGACAGGCATGAACTTTGAACTGGACGAAGAACACGGGATGCTCAAGGACCTGGTCGCGCGCTTTGTGCGCGACCAGCTGATCCCGCTGGAACCCGCGGTGCTGGCGCGCGAAGCCGCCGGCGGGCAGATGACGCTGCTGCCGGAAGAGCACGCGCGGCTTGATGCGATGTCGCGCGAACTGGGCCTGTGGGGCCTGGATGCGCCCACGGAGATGGGCGGCGCCGACCTGCCCACGGTGGCGATGGTGGGCGTCAACGAAGAACTTGGCAAGACCATCACGCCCTACGAACTGCCGCCGGACTCGCCCAACCTGCGCATGCTGATGCTGAGCGCCAGCGAGGCCCAGCGTGAGCGCTACCTGGCCCCTTACGCGCGCGGCGAGACCGTGTCGGCCATCGCCATTTCCGAACCCGGCGCCGGCGGCGACCCCGCCATGATGACCACGCGCGCCGAACGCGACGGCGACCAATGGGTGCTGAACGGCCGCAAGATCTGGATCAGCCGCGCAGCACGCGCCGACTGGACCATCGTCATGGCCGTAACCGACAAGGCCAGGGGTGCGCGCGGCGGCATCTCGGCCTTTATCGTCGAGCGCGGCACGCCGGGCTTCAAGGTGGAGCGCCGCATCCCGATGATCGGCGGCGCATCGACTTACGAGGTGGTGTTGGAAGACTGCCGCATCCCCGCCGCGCAGCTGCTGGGCACCGAGGGCCAGGGCTTTGCGCCGATGCAGGCGCGGCTGTCCACGCGCCGCGTGCAGATGGCCGCGTGGTGCATCGGCCGGGCGCAGCGGGCACTGGACATGATCTGCGAGTACGCGCCGCAGCGCCAGACCTTCGGCGCGCCGCTGGCGCAGCGCCAGGCGATCCAGTGGTGGGTGGCCGACGCCGCCACGCGCATCCACGCCTGCCGCCTGATGACCTACGAAGCCGCCAGCCGCATCGACGCCGGCGACGAGGCGCGCACGCAGGTATCGATGATCAAGGTATTCGCCACCGAGATGGCCTGGGACGTGATCGACCACGCCATGCAGACCTTCGGTGCGATGGGCATGACCAAGGAGCTGCCGCTGCAGCAGATGGCCAACGAGACCCGTTTGATGCGCATCTACGAAGGGCCCAGCGAGGTGCACCGCTGGGTCATCGCCCGCGACCTGCTCGGGCTGCGCCGCTAAAGCCCCCCCGTTTATCCCCTTGCACCGGCGGGAACACGCCGGGCTTTCCACGCTCAGGAGACACCATGCAACAGGCTTTCCGTTCCCGCCGCCGCTTCCTCGGACTGGCTGCCGCCGCGCTGGCGGCCATCGGCACCGCTACGCCGCTGGCGGCGCCCGCCGCAGAGTCCGCCGACGCCTTTCCTGCCCGCCCGATCCGCTTTATCGTGCCCTTCCCTTCCGGCAGCGGCACCGACACCACCGCGCGCATGTTCGCCAAGAAGATCGGCGAGCTGACCGGCCAGGGCGTGGTGGTGGAGAACAAGCCCGGCGGCAACGGCTTTATCGGCGTGCAGACCGCGCTGAACGCGCCGGCCGACGGCTACACCGTCTTTATCGGCAGCAATTCCACGCTGTCGACCAATGCCGCCACCTTCCGCAAGCTGCCGTATGACCCGTTGACGGATTTCGTGCCGATCACGCTGCTGTCGCGCGGGCCATGCGTGATCATCGTGCCGGCAAGCTCGCCCTACCGCACGCTGACGGAGCTGCTGGAAGATGCCCGCAAGCGCCCCGGCGCGCTCAACTACGGCACGGGCTCGATCTCCTACACGCTCTACTCCGAGTGGCTCAACGAACTGGCCCGCATCAAGACCACTGCCGTGCCGTACAAGGGCGCGGGCGATGCCATCAACGGCGTGATGGCGGCCAATGTCGACTTCGCCGTGGTGGATGCCACCGGCGCCATCGAACTGGTCCGTGGCGGTAAGGTCCGCGCGCTGGCCTACACCGCGCCGCAGCGCTCGCCGCTGCTGCCGGACGTGCCCTCCATCGTCGAAGCCGGCCTGCCGGACTTCCTGGCCTACAACTGGGTGGCCGCGGCGGTCTCGGCAAAGACCCCGCCGGCGGTGGTGAAGCGGTTGCTGGACCTGTTTGCGCAGGCCGGCAACGCGCCCGACGTGCGCGAGTACTACACGCGCCAGTCGACCAAGCTGATCCTGTCGTCGCCGGCCGAGATGCTGCAGTACCAGAAGGACGAGATCCAGCGCTGGAAGCGGCTGGCGGCGGTGGCGAAGATCCCGCTGCAGTAGTCGCTTCCCCCCCGGGGCCTGACGGCTCAGCGGCTGTGCTCGCGCAGCAGCACCGTCAGGCGCTGCGCCAGCGGCGACAGGTAGGCGCCCTCGCGCGAGATCACGCCGATGTTACGGCGCAGGTCCAGCTCCTCCACGCCCAGCGGCAGTACGCGCAGGCCGTGCTGCATGGCATCGCCGCCTTCATTGGCGATGCTCAGCATCTGCGTACCCTGCATCAGCGCAAACAGCGAACTGCTGCCAAAGTCGATCTCGATGCGCGGCTGCGGCTCCGGCAGGCCGCGCTGGCGGAACGCCGCGTCGACCTGTTGGCGCAGTGTGATATGCCCTTCGGGCAGCAGCCATTCCTGGTCCGCCAGGTCCGCCAGCCGCAGCTTGCGCCGCTGCAGCAAGACATGGCCTTCGTCAGCTACCACCACCAGCCGGTCGTCAAAGAGTGGCTGCACCGCCAGGCCGGTCGATGAGGCTGCCGAAGGCGCCGGCGCCACCGCCACATCCAGTTCCCCCGCCGCCAGCAGGTCCAGCAGGTCGCGCGCCAGCCTGCGGCGCAGCCGCAGCCGTGCCACGGGACGCTCGCGCACCAGTTGCCGGCAAGCGCCAAGGATCATGCTGCCCGGGATCGACGGCGAATAGCCCACGCGCAGGATGCCCTGCTCGCCGGTGCGGATGCCCAGCATCTCCTTGATGCCGTCCTCGTATTCCAGTTGGATGCGCCGCGCCCGCTCCAGGAAGCGCGTGCCTGCGTAGGTGGCGGTCATGCCGTTGGCGGTGCGCTCGAACAGCGGCAGCCCCGCCTGCGTCTCCACCCGCTGCACCGCCTTGGTCAGCGCCGGCTGGCTGATCCCCAGCGCGTCGGCGGCACGGCCGATGCCGCCGTGCGCCGCCACGGCGAGGATGTAGTCGATGTCTCGCGTCTCCATTGCATCACATTCCTGATGGTTATGACTTTATAGCCAACGCGTCATTGTGGTGATGCCTGCCATCTTACAGACTACGGCGCACGAGCACACGTAAAAGCGCTCGCCAGGATCATCAAGCATCAACGGAGACAGCATGGGTTTCGCGTATTTCCTGCGCCGCGCCGCGCGCTACTGGGGCGACCAGCCCGCCATCCTCTACCAGGACCGGGAGGTGACCTATCGCCAGCTGGACGAACGTTCCACGCGCCTGGCCAATGCGCTGCTGGCACTGGGCCTGCAGCCCGGCGACCGCGTGGCGGTGCAGTCGCGCAACCGGCCCGAGCTGGTCGAACTGGAATGCGCGCTGTACAAGGCCGGACTGGTCAAGGCGGCGCTCAACCCGCGCTTCACCGCGGCCGAGGCCAGCGACGTGGTAGAGAACTGCACCCCGCGCGTGCTGATCGCCGGCCCCGGCTACACCGGCTATGCGCGCACCACGGCGGGCTTTGGCAGCATCGAGACCTTTATCGCCATCGGCGATGCGCCGGCGGGCTATGTCGAATATGAAGCGCTGCTGGCCAACGCCGGCACCACGCCGCCGGACATCACCCCTGCCCCCGACGACCTGGCCGTGCTGCATTTCTCGTCCGGATCCACCGGCAAGATCAAGGCTGCCATGCAGAGCTACGGCAACCGCATGGCGGCGCTGCGCAAGATGGTGTCCGGCATGGACCGCCCGGCCCGCCCCGGCGACCGGCTGGCGCTGATCGGGCCGGTCACGCACGCCTCCGGCATGCTGATGCAGCCCTACCTGTACCAGGGCGCCACGCTGGTGCTGTTCGAGAAATTCGAGCCCGCGCACTTCCTGGCGGAGGTGGCGCGGCTGCGCATCACCCACGTGTTCATGGTCCCGGCCATGATCAACATGCTGCTGGCCGAGCCCACGCTGGCGCAGGCCGACCTGTCCAGCCTGAAGACCCTGGCCTACGGTGCCGCGCCGATGGCGCCGGCACGCATTTGCGAGGCCTGGGAACGCATCGGCCCGATCCTGTCGCAGGGCTATGGCGCCAGCGAATCGACCTCCGGCGTGACGCGCCTGTCCACCGCCGACCATGCCGACGCCATCGCCAACCACCCTGAGCGCCTGGCCTCCTGCGGCCGCGCCCTCGGCGAGACCGAAGTGCGCGTGGTCGACGAGCAAGGCAAGGAGGTTGCCGTGGGCGAGATCGGCGAACTGGTGATCCGCGGCGAAGACGTGTTCCACGGCTACTTCAACGAGCCCGCGCTGACGCGCGAGACCGTCATCGACGGCTGGCTGCACACCGGCGACATGGCGCGCGTGGACGAGGCCGGTTACCTGTACCTGGTCGACCGCAAGAAAGACATGATCATCTCCGGCGGCTTCAACGTCTATCCGACCGAGGTGGAAGCCACGCTGTACCAGCACCCCGACGTGCTGGAAGCGTGCGTCATCAGTGTGCCGGACGACACCTGGGGTGAAAGCGTCAAGGCCGTGGTCACGCTGCGCCCCGGGCGCGAGGCCACCGCCCAGCAGCTGATCGCGCACTGCCGCGAGCGCATAGCCGACTACAAGTCGCCGCGCTCGGTGGACTTTGTCGCCGAGCTGCCCAAGAACGCCAGCGGCAAGCTGGCCCGCAAGATCGTGCGCGAACGCTACTGGCAAGGCGTCGGGCGCCGCGTGAATTGAGAACTGAGCTGAAGGAGCCCGCCATGTTCGATCACCTGACCAATCCCGTACTGCTGGAAACCCGCGCCGGCATCCGCCGCTTTATCGACGAAGAGCTGCGCCCGCTGGAACAGGAACTCGGCCTGGGTTCTGAAGACCCATGGCCGCGCGAGACCCTGCGCAAGGTCTGGCGCCGCTCCAGCGAGCTGGGCTTCTACGCCGCCTGCCTGCCGACATCGCTCGGCGGCAAGGGCCTGAACATCCAGGAGCAATGCGCGCTCAAGGCCGACCTGGCCGCCAGCGGCTCCACCCTGGCGGCGCACGTGCTGGGCGACCTGGGCGGCCCGCCGCGCGTGGGCAATATGCTCAAGTACGCCACGCCCGACCAGCTCAAGCGCTACTTCGAGCCCGTGATCCGCGGCGAGAAGTCGACCTGCTTCGCACTGACGGAAACGCATTCCGGCTCCGACGCGCAAAGCATCAGGACCTCGGCCGTGGCCGATGGTGACGAGCTGCTCATCAACGGCGGCAAGCACTACATCAGCGGTGCGCCATTCGCCGACTTTGCCATCGTCATGTGCGTGACCGACGCCACCACCACGCCGCCGGCCATCACCGCGGTGCTGGTCGACCTGGACCTGCCGGGCGTGACGGTGAGCAACGAGTACGTGCCGATGTCGGGCCAGCATATCGACGGCGACATCCGCTTCGAGAACGTGCGCGTGCCGCGCGCCAATATCTTTGGCGGCGAAGGCAACGGCTTCAAGCTGGGCATGTCGCGCATCAACGTGAACCGCCTGCTGCACTGCCCCAGCATGCTGGGTCTGGCCACCAAGGCATATGAGTCGTCGGTGACATACGCCGGCCAGCGCCGCCAGTTCGGCGGGCCGATCGCGCGCTTCCAGGCGATCCAGCACATGCTGGCCGACATGGCCGCCGCGCTGTGGGCCTGCGAAAGCATGATCACGCATACCGCCGCGCTGGCCGATGCCGGCGCCGACCTGCGCATGAAGGCCGCGGCGTGCAAGCTCTTTGTCTCGGAGCGCTGCTTCGAGGTGGCGGACAAGGCCGTGCAGATCCACGGCAATGTCGGCGTCACGCGCGGCCACCCGGTGGAGCAGACCTTCCGCAAACTGCGCATGTTCCGCATCTTCACCGGCACCAGCGAGATCCAGCGCAACACCATTGCGCGCGCTATCCTGGAACCGCTGCAGCAGCAGAAGGCCTGAGCGTGCCGGCGGCACGGTCGCCGCCGGCGAGAAGACCATACGACAAGACCACGGAGACCAAGCATGAACCGCCGAAACTGGCTTGCCACCGCCGGCGCCGCCGCGCTGGGCAGCCTGCTGCTGCCGGCCCGCGCCGCCAATGCATCATCCAGCTACCCCAACCGCCCGATCCGGCTGATCGTTCCGTTTATCGCCGGCAGTACGCCCGACAACGTCGCCCGCACGCTGTCGGCGGAGATGGGCAAGAAGCTCGGCCAGCCGCTGGTGGTCGAGAACATGCCCGGCGCCGGCGGCATCATCGGCGCCAGTGCGCTGCGCCGTGCCGCGCCCGATGGCTATACGCTGGGCATCCTGGCCAATACGCACGTGATCAACGTGCACATGTACCGCAAGATGCCGTATGACCCGGCGCAGGATTTCACGCCTATCACGGCCCTGTCGGGCGGACCGTCCGCGCTGGTGGTGCCCGTTTCGTCGCCCTACAAGACCGCTGCCGAACTGATCGCCGCCATGAAGAAGGCGCCGGGCAAGTTCAACTACGGCTCCGGCGGCAAGGGCAGCATCGCCCATCTTGCGGTGGAAACCATGCTGCACCAGACCGGCTGCGACGCCGTGCACATCCCTTACAAGGGTGCGCCGGAGATCATCACCGCCATGCTGACCGGACAAACCCAGTTCGGCATGCCCGTGCTCGGCACCGCGACACAGTACGTACGCAATAACCAGGTCAGGGTGCTTGCCGTCACTGCGGCCGCACGCTCGCCGTTTTTCCCGGACGTGCCGACCATGGCCGAAGCCCTGCCCCCGGGCTTTGTCATCGACAACTGGAGCGGCCTGTTCGCACCGGCCAACTTCCCGGCCGAACTGGCGCAGAAGCTGCACGCCGCGATCGGTGCCCTGCAAAGCGCCGGCGTGTTCGATGCCCAGCTCAAGGCCAATGCCGGCGAGCTGCGCCGCAGCGCCTCGCCAGCACAGTTCGCCACCTTGGTCGCCAGCGACAACGCGCGTTACGGCGACCTGATGAAGTCGATCGGCATGGTTGGCGACCTGGGCTGAGCGTCCTGCCCGCCCCGCGCCGCACGCTACCTTCCGCGCGTGCGGCACCCCTTCTTCCCTTCTCCCCCCAAGGCCCTGTATGAAGCCAGAATGGTCCTGCCTCAAGGACGTCACCATCATCGACGTCAGCCAGTTGCTGCCCGGTCCGCATGCATGCAGCCTGCTGCGACAACTAGGCGCGGATGTGATCAAGGTGGAGCAGCCCGGCACCGGCGACACCGCGCGGCAGCTTGGTCCAACGGTGTTTGCGCAGTTCAACCGCGGCAAGCGCTCGATTGCGCTGGACTTGAAGACCGATGCAGGCCGTGAGGCCTTCCTTGACCTGGTGCGCAATGCCGATGCCGTAGTGGAAGGCTTCCGCCCCGGCGTGATGGCGCGGCTTGGGCTGAGCTATGAAGCGCTGGCGGCGGTCAATCCGGCTATCGTGCTGTGTTCGGTCTCTGGCTTTGGCCAGACTGGCCCGTATGCCAGCCACGCCGGGCATGACCTGAACTACCTGGCGCTGGCTGGATATTGGGCGACGCCGGTGCAGGTGCACGATACGGTCTCGCGCCCGCGCGTGCGGGTGTCGGATTACGCCGCATCCGGTTACGCGGCGCTGTCGCTTGCGGTGGCGATCATGAGTGCGCGCCAGAATGGACAGGGTCAACATCTGGACGTCTCGATCCATGACGCGATCCTGTCGTGGACCGCCCATGGCGCCTGGGCCGCGCGCGGGCATGAGGCATCGCCCCAAGCATCCCCTACCGTGATGCCGGAGAACGATCTCTTCGAAACACGTGATGGCCGGCATCTGGCGATGGGCATCCTGGAGAACAAATTCTGGGTCAACCTGTGCGAGGCGCTGGGCGATGAGTTCCCTGCCCTGCGCGATCCGCGCTTTGACACGCGTGGTGTGCGGTACGGGCACAAGGTTGAGGTCAATGACCTGATGGCAGCGGTGTTCCGCACGCGCAACCTGGCCGAGTGGGAGGCGTTCTTCGGGCCGCTGGATATTCCGTTCTCGCCGGTGCTGGGGGCGACGGCGCTGTTTGAGGATCCGCATGTACAGGCGCGGGACGTGGTTCGGCCGGTGCCCGGGGAAGGCGGGATTGCTGTGAATTTTCCGGTGAGGTTCTCGCTGGGGTTGCCGGAGGGGGAGGATTTTGTGGCTCAGGTGGGGGAGCACAATGCGGATCCCCAATCCTCTAACCCCACAAATACCTAGCATGACCGTTCAGTCGCGCGCCGACGTCCCTTTCAGCCGCTTGAGGAACCACCGGGCGGCGGGGCCCGGCGGCGCGTCCTTGCGATACACGGCAAACATGGCAATCGGTGGGGTCCGGGGCTGAAAGCTCTCCAGTCTCAGTGGCACCAGCGTGCCCTGGTCGAGATCCGGCTGCACCATTGCCACGGGCATATGTCCCCAGCCAAAGCCGGCGCGCAGGAATGCATGCTTCGCGCCAAGGTCGGCCAGGCGCCAGGTCAAAGGGGAGAACACGCCGTAGGCCCTTCCCTCGCTTAGCGTGGTCCGGTCCGTGAGCACCAACTGGACGTGATCCTCCAGTTCGGCTGCCCGGATCAGCCTCTTCCTTGCCGCCAGCGGATGCTGCGGCGCCACGACCGTGACCATTGGCACATCGAGCAGCTTTTCGGCTTCCAGCGCCTGCGGAACCACCGGCATGGAGCCGCTGATGCCAAGCCGGCAAACGTTCTCGAGCACCGGCCGCAGGACTGCCCCCAGCGCCTCGACGTACAGGCGCAGCGGCGTATGGGGAAAGGCTTCGCGAAACTCCCCCACGGCCCCGGTCAGCGAAGCCATCGGATACATCACGTCCACGACCACTGACAACTCGGGCTCCAGCCCCTCCGCCATGGCGCGTGCCTTGGACTTGAACCCATCCATGCCGCTCACCACCAGGCGCGCTTGCGCCAGCAGGGCGGTGCCCTGCTCCGTGAGGCGCGGATAGCGGCCACCCCGGTCGAACAGGCGCACGTCGATCTGCGCCTCCAGGTTGGCCAGCGTATGGCTCACCACCGACTGCGCGCGCCGCAGCTTGCGGCCCGCCGCGGAGAAGCTTCCTTCGTCGGCGGCGGCAATAAAGGTGCGCAACTGGTCCAACGAGACGCCATCGAGCATGTATCTACTCCATAGATGGATAACATCTACAAATATAGGCTACCAAGATGGATGTCAAGCGCCTACTCTCCCCTCATGCCATCTGCAAGGCCGCTTCTCCACTCTCTCCATCGAGGACCCATCATGAACTCCAAGCAAAACCTGTCGCATTCATCCCTTCCACTGATCGGCCGCATCCTTGTCGCCGCCATCTTCCTTGTCAGTGGGGTTGGCAAGCTGATAGCGCCGGGTGCCACCCTGGCCTACATCACATCGCTCGGCCTGCCTGCGCCGACGCTGGGCTTCGCCGGCGCGCTGGTGCTCGAACTGGCAGGCGGCGCACTCCTGATTGCCGGCTATCGCACGCGCGCCGTCGCGGCAATGCTTGCCGTCTACTCCGTGGCAACCGCGCTGATCTTCCACCACGCGCTCGGCGACCAGAACCAGATGTTCCACTTCCTGAAGAACCTGGCCATGGCCGGCGGGCTCCTGCAACTGGTGGCCAACGGCGCTGGCGCGTTCAGCCTGGACGAACGCCACACGACGTCCACACGGCTGGCCCACGCCAACTGATCTCGGTCGATACGGCCTTCGCTGCCGAAGGGCTGGCAGGCTCCACAGGGGAACATCATGAACAACGCAGCAGCACTACTGACCCAGCATTTCGAATCGCTTGTGGACAATCACGAGCGGTGGAAGGAACTGATTGCCAACGACATCGTGTGGAATCTTCCCTACGCGCCGAGCCTGGGCCACCCGCGTCAACTGGCTGGCAGGGAAGCCGTCATCAGGCATGCCCAGTGGTTCATCAGCGAGGTATCCGGCTTCCGCTTCTACGATGCGCAGGTCTCGGCACTGGCCGATCCAGGAATGTCCGTCGGCGTGGTGCGTGCCAAAGGCCTGATCCGATCGACCGGCCGGCCCTATGAACAGGAATATGTCGTCTTCCTGACCGTCAGGAACGGCAAGATCGCGCACCTTCGCGAGTACTTCAACCCGGTTCAGGCCGCAGTGGCGCTAGACGCGCCCATCGCGGTGGACTATGCAAGGAGCATCTGATGAAAGCCATACAAGTCGACGCATTCGGCGGCCCGCAGAATCTGGCACTCCGCGAAGTCGCGGATCCTCGCCCGGGCGACAATGAGGTGCTTGTCGACATCATGTCGACGTCGGTGAATCCCATCGACTGGAAGATCGTGTCCGGAGCAATGCGCAGCGTGATCCCGGTACCGCTACCGTTCACGCCCGGCGCCGATGCTGCCGGCACGGTGATCGCGGTGGGACGCAATGTCACGACCTTCGCACCCGGTGACGAAGTGATGGGGTTCATCGGGATTGCCGGGGGCTACGCGACCCGCGCCGCCGTCAGCGCGGAGCGGCTTGCGCGCAAGCCAGGGAATGTGCCGCTGATTGAAGCCGGGGCAATCCCGACCGTCGCACTGACCGCATGGCAGGCGCTGTTCGAACATGGCGGCCTTCGTACAGGACAGAAGATCCTCGTCCATGCCGCGGCCGGCGGTGTCGGCAGCGTAGCGGTTCAGCTGGCCGCCCTGGCCGGCGCCGAGGTGATCGGCACCGCCTCCGCTGCCAACCTCGACTACGTGCGTAGCCTGGGCGCAACCGCCGTGATCGACTATGGCGCGGAGGATTTTGCCCGCCGGGTCGCGCAGGCGGATATGGTTCTCGACCTGGTCGGTGGCTACACGCAGGAGCAATCGTGGTTGGTCCTCAAGCCCGGCGGCGTCCTCGTCTCCAGCGTCAGTCAGCCAGACATACTGCGCTGCCGTGCGTCAGGCGCGGAGGGCAAACGCTTCTCCACCCGTCCTGACGGCCAGCAGCTCGCAGAGATCGCTGCCCTGTATGCGTCGGGCAAGCTGCGCACGCAGGTCGATTCGGTCTTTCCGCTTGACGAAGCATCGCACGCGATGAGCAGAAGCGTGACCGGGCATGCAAAAGGCAAGATCATCATCCAGATGGCGGATCAGCGATAACCGATAGCCGGGGGGGGCGCGCTCATGGCAGCGCGACACTCATGCCCCCATCGACCATCACCACGGCGCCGATGATGTAGCTGGCCTTGTCCGATGCCAGGAACGCGATCACTTGCGCGATCTCCACGGGCGGCGCGGCGCGGCGAATCTACGCATTCTTTCCATGCTCGGCCAGGAACGCAGGCCCGTCGGCGTGGATATGGTTGGTGATGTTCGCCACCACATCGCCAGAGCCCACTGCATTGACGCGAATCCCATGCTCGATGGCTTCCAGGGACAGCGCACGCGTCAGCTTGGCCAATGCTCCCTTCGAGGCGGCATAGGCGGCGATCGTCGGGAGGGCCTGGCGTTCGCATCGCTTCGATGTTCACTCAGTGATTTCCCACTCGCCTGAGTTGCCGCAAGCTTCGCTCGCCTCTTCCGAATGCGACGTCTCTTATCGCCTGCATGACGTCGGCAGGAAATACTGGTCGCGTTATCGACGAGTGATGCGGCCTATTCGCTCCGGCCAGTTCCGGTCGAATAGATGCAGACGCACGCGGGGCGTGGGCGCCCTGCTACAGCCCGAAGAACTTACAGCGAGCACCCCATCCAATGTCCTTTGCGTTACCAGTGCGGCCATAGGCGTGGTCAGGGATCATGGTTTATTGGGAATTATGGGATCGCAATAATTATTGAAATTCAATAATTCCAAATAAGTGCACTATGCCAAACATCTATCGCCGCCCCGCTCTGGCCGACCGGATGACCCGGCAATTGCTGCGCCCTAGGGTCTTGGACGAAGGGTTGCGCTCCGGCCTATTCCTGTCCGGACTGCGGCGCACCGGCAAGACGACATTCTTGATCAATGACCTCGTCCCGGCTCTTGAGGCAGACGGGGCGATCCTGATCTATGTGGACCTGTGCCACGCTGGCACAGGCGCTGGCGGAAGTGGTCGACAAGGCGAAGACCAACGTTGTCCTGATCGTAGATGAGGTGCAGCATGCCATTACATCCGAGGAGGGCAACCGGATGCTGCTGGCGCTCAAGGCTGTGGGTGGGCGTACGTCAGCTAGATCGTCAGATAGGCAGCCAGTTCGATCAGCTGACAGCCCTTTCACGCTTCACCGCTAGTACGGTCTCACCGCTGCGGCTCCTGTTGCTTGTCGCCGCACGCGTTGCGCAAGTGCACATCCCCGTCGTGACGATGTATGTGCAATTCGGCGTTCTCTCGCATGGCCACCTCCCACCCCGCAGCGATTGCCGCTTCCATGGTCGGAAATCTCTGGGTTTTTATATTGAGGCCGCCGAATTCCAATGCCCAACCATCTTCTGCGGGTAGAACGCGAATGATCCGCGATTGCATAATGACCCCTCTCTAAGTTTCCCGCGACATACAGCGGGCGTCGCGTACTGTCGAGCAAGAACATGCTCCCGCGGACATGCGTGGCTGGGTAAGAGCCGGGATCATCCGGGAGGAACCGCATCGAGGGTACGTCATGCATCGCTGTACCTGCGTCAACGAACACACGAGCAAGACTGCTGCTGCATGGGCGGGCACCTTTCGGTGCCATACGAGCAGAAGACGCAGCAATCACCGGCCTTGGGCCTTAGCACCGCGTGGCAGCGCTCGCACTCATAGCACCACTGGCAGGCATCAATGGGCATGGTTTCTTCTTTTGCATGCGCGCACTTGGGGCAGGTGATGATTGACTGCAGCTTGACGGCGCTCATCATTTCTCTTTGCCTCACGGCCGATGGGCAGTAGACGGTCACCGTGCCTGGCAACCCGATCTCCGGCGTTGCCCATCGCAACGCAATCCGTCCTTCCCGTATGTGCCGTTTAGGCGTAGCCTAGGTCCGTACCAAGGTACGGAGTCAAGCGATGGACCACACACTAACAATCGGGAAGCTGGCCAAGGCGGCTGGTGTTGGCGTGGAGACGGTACGTTACTACCATCGGTGCGGCCTGCTGCCGGTGCCGGAGCGTGCCTATGGCGCCATTCGACAGTATTCGCAACAGAGCTTGCAGCGGCTTCATTTCATTCGCCAGGCCCAGTCGCTCGGGTTCACCCTGGATGAAGTCCGGGTACTGCTGCGACAGAACGATGGCGGGACGTGCAGCACAGCCCGCGCACTGGCCGAGCAAAAGCTCAGTCTTGTGGAGGAAAGATTGAAGGATTTGCGACGATTGCGAGCGGAACTGAAGAATCTCATTGGGCAATGCCACGCCAATGGCAATGAGGCTTCTTGTCCCTTGATTGACTCTTTGTCCGCCAACATCGGTAGAGAGGCTTAGGATCGGACCTGATACGACATGCAACGGAAAGGTGGGCCGGCCAACGGCAAACAGCGTGACAAGTGGTCCGGCGCGGACAAGCCGCGTTGAGGCTGGCGCACCTGTGGGCGGCGAGCCGGACGAAGCCTCGTCAGGCCGGGCGCCCACAGGCTGTCTTCAGTTCACCGTAACACCCCCAATCCCCTGTACCGCCTGCTGCCAGCGCGTGCGCTCTTCTTCCAGCACGCGGCCCGCTTCCGCCAGCCCCGTGCCGGCAGGCTCCCCTCCCTGCTCCCGCAACAGCGCAGCCATCTGCGGGGTCTTCACGATCTTGACGATTTCCGCGTTCAGGCGCTGCAGGATATCCGGGGGCGTGCCCGCCGGGGCATAGACTGCATGCCAACCCACCATCGACTCCAGCGCCGGCATGCCCTGCTCGGTGAAGGTAGGGACTTTAGGCAGCAGGCTGGAACGGTCCTTTCCGGCAATGGCCAGGCCGCGGATCTTGCCGGCATCGATCAGGGGCTTGGCGGAGCCGGGTTCACCGAAGCCGGCCACCACCTGCCCGCTGGCGAGATCGTTCATGAAGCTGCCCTTGTAGGGAACGTGGACCAGGTCGATACCGGCCTTCTTGTTCAGATACTCGCCTGCGATATGCGCCGAGGAACCGGTACCGAAGGACGCAAACGCGAGCGACCCGGGGTTCTGCTTTGCATAGGCCACGAACTCCTGCAGCGTCTTCGCGGGCACCTTCGCGTTGACCAGCAGGATCAGGGATCGCTTGACCACCTGAGAGACCACCACCACGTCTTTCTTGGCATCGTACGGCAGGCTCTTGTAGGTCAGCGGATTGAGCACGACCGGGCCGGAGATGGAGTAGAGCAGCGTGTAGCCGTCTGGCGCGGCCTTGGCCACCGCGTCCGTGCCGATGATGCCCGAGGCCCCCGGCCGGTTCTCGACCACGATGGACTGTCCAAGCGCGGCGCCCAGCTTCTGGGCGAGCGGGCGCGCGATCGCATCGGGGCCGCCGCCCGGCGGATAAGGCACGATCAGCTTGATGGGCCTGGCCGGGTAGCCCGATGTGGATTCGGCTGCGATGGCAGGCACCACGGTGCAGGCGAACGTGATCAGACCCGCAACGAGGCGGCCGGCATGGCTTGACTTGAACATTTTGTCTCCTGGTTGGCGCTCTGGCGGCGCTCGCTATGCGGTTGACCGGGGCTATGCCGGCGGCTGATCCGATAACAGGGCTTGCGTGCGCAAGCGTGCGGCTTCGTATTCCCTGCATGTGGTGGCGATCAAGGCAGCCACGCTGCCAACGTCGGATACCCCTGAAACGGTATGTCCGGCGCTCCAGATATCGCTCCAGCGTTTGGGCTTGTCGTGCGCCTTTCCCCCGCCGAAGCGGGCCTTGGCTTCTTCAAACGTGACCGACTCGTCCAGCCCGTCAGCGTCGAGGCCCGCGGCCTCGATGGAAGGTCGCAGCATGTTGGTATCGAGCCCTGTGAACGCGCGCGTGCGCAGCACGTCGTCGAGGCGACTTGCCACCACCATCTCCTTGTGGCGTGCATCTGCCATGCTTTCCGCGGTGGCGATGAACTTGGTGCCCATATAGCCAAGGTCGCAGCCCAGCACCCGGGCAGCCCACAACGCGTGGCCGTCCGAGATGCCACCGGCCAGCACCAGCGGCCCGTCGTAGAAAGCCCGGACCGCACGCGCGAAGGCCATCCCGTTGGCCCATCCGGTCTGGCCGCCCGCGCCGGCACTGAGCAGCACCAGTCCGTCGGCGCCGGCCTGCAGCGCCTTCTCGGCGTGCGCGACCGAGGCTACGTCTGCCAGCACCATGCACCCGACGTCGTGCAACGGCCCGACCACCGCGGCTGGAGACCCCACGCTGGTGATGACCATTTCCACCCGATGGCGCACCAGGCAGGCCAGATCGTCCTGCAGCCGCGGCTGGCGGATGATCAGGTTGGGGCAGAACGGCGCCGGCTCGGCTTTGCCCGCTTCTCGCTCATCGAGGTCGGCGCGGATGGTCGTCAGCCACTGATCGAGTTCCTCCACCGTGCGCGCGTTGGCGGTCGGGAAGGCACCGACCACGCCGTTGCGGCAGGCAGCGGTCACCAGCGCCGGTCCGCTGATGCGCAGCATGGGCGCGGCGATCAGCGGCAGGCGCAAGCGCGGCCACGGCAGCTCCAGCCCGCCGGTTGCAATGGCGGACCTCATCGGCCCCGCCATTGCGGCTTGCGCTTTTCCGCGAAAGCGGCCAGGCCTTCCCGCCGGTCTTCGGAATCCAGGGCACGCGCGGCGATCGGGGCCTGCTTCTGCCAGGCCTCCTCGTCGGTCCAGTCGGCGCTGAGGCGCATGATTTCCTTGCTCGCGGCCATGGCGAGCGGCGCGTTGACCAGCAAGCCCTCGGCGAGCGTGATGGCTTCCTGCAGCGCGGTGCCCGGCTCCACCAGACGGTTGGCGAGTCCGTGCTGATGGAAGAAGGCGGCGTCGCGGATCTGGCCAGACAGCGCCAACTCCATCGCGATATGGTAGGGAATGCGGCGCGGCAGCCGGAACAGGCCGCCGCCTACCGCCACCACGCTGTGGCGCACTTCCGGCAGGCCCATGAGGGCATTGCGCGCGGCCACGATCAGGTCGCAGGACAGGCAAAGCTCCAGCCCGCCGCCCACCGCATAGCCTTCCACCGCCGCGATCAACGGCTTGCGCGGCGGGCGGCGGAACAGCCCGAAGCCGCCGCGGTCGTCGGTGGTGGCGCGCTCGCCGCGTGCCACGGCCTTCAGGTCCGCGCCGGTGGAAAAATTGCCATCGCTGCCAGTGAGGATGCCGATGAACAGGCTCTCTTCGTCATCGAGCAGGTCCATCGCGGCATTCATCTGCACCGCGGTTTCGGCATCGCACGCATTCTTGACCTGCGGGCGGTTGATGGTGACGATGAGCAGCGGACCGCGCCGCTCTGTCAGCACCTTGGGAGTATCGTCGTTCATGCGCACCTCACTGGGCAAAGGAGAAGCCGCCGTTGACCGGATAGGTCTGACCGGTGATCCAGGCACTGGCATCCGAAGCCAGGAAGAGCACCATGTTCGCCACGTCCTCGGGGCGCCCCGGCCGGCGGATGACGTACTTCTCCATCATCTTCTTCAGCCTGTCAGGATCGTCGGCCAGGCGCTTTTCGATCGCAGGAGTCGCCGTGGCCGCGATCGCCACGGTGTTGGCCGTGACCTGATAGCGCCCGAGCGTGCGGGCAATCGCGCGCATGAAGCCGGCAGCCCCTGCCTTGGCGCCGGAATAGATCTCAAGGCCCGGTTCGCCCACGCGTCCGGCATCGGAGATGATGGTGATAATGCGGCCGCGCTTGCGCTCGATCATGTCGGGGATGCAGGCGCTGGCGCAGTGGATCACCCCGTAGAAATTGACCTCGATCGCGCTGTTCCAGGCCTCTCGCCCATGCTCCCAGAACGGCTTGCGCACGTCTGGCGACGGCGTCGCGCCATGGTTGCCGGCATTGTTGACCAGCACGTCGATGGGGCCGGCAAGTTCGCGTGCCTGCGCAACCATGCGCCTGACACTGTCGGCATCGGACACATCCGCCTGCACCGCAAACGCGTTGCCGCCGGCGTCCCGGATCGATTGCGCGACGGCTTGCGCGCGTTCGGCAAAGTAATCGTTGACGATCACCGCGGCAGCGCCGTGCCCGGCGAAGTGCCGGGCGATCTGCTCGCCCACACCCTGTCCGGCGCCTGTCACCAGCGCCACCTTGCCTTCGAGACTGAGTAGGTCGTTCATACGCGCCGCTCCTGTCCTTTCCAATAGGGATCCCGCAGTTCGCGCTTCAGGAGCTTGCCCATGGTGTTGCGCGGCAATTCCTGCATGAATTCGATACGGCGCGGCCGCTTGTACGAAGCGAGATGCTCCGCGCAGTGGGCCAGCACCTCATGCTCGCCGACGCGATGGCCGGGCTTGAGTTCGCAGAAGGCAAGCACCTGCTCGCCGAACTCGTCGTCGGGGATCCCGATCACCGCGGCGTCCAGGATGGAGGGATGCCTCAGCAGCGCCGCCTCGATCTCGGCCGGATAGATGTTCACGCCGCCGGAAATGATCATGTCCTTGGCGCGGTCGGTGATGAAGATGTACCCGTCCTCATCGAGATAGCCGACATCGCCGACGCGGAAGAAGCCCTCGGCGTCAACCGTGTCGGGGCCGAGCGGCGGCGCATTCAGGTAGTTGCGGATGGTCACCGGCGTGCGGATCCACAGTTCGCCGCGCTGGCCTGCCGGCAGGCAATGTCCTTGCGCGTCCCGGACCTGCACGATGACATGCCGGTGCGGCTTGCCGCTGGAACCCGGCTTGATGCGCTGCATCTCTGGCGGCAGCCGGGAAATCATGCCGACCTCGCTGGCGCCGTAGCCTTCCTGCAGGGTATCGGCGCCGAAGTAGCCGAGAATCCATTCCTTCAGCCCGTAGGGCACGGGAGCGGCCCCGATGCTGAGGCCACGGATCGACGAGACATCGTAGCGGGCCAGCACTTCGGCAGGCAGCGCCGCCAGGCGCTTGTACATGGTGGGCACGCCGGTCCAGGTAGTGACCTTGTGGCGGGCAATCAGTTGCAGCGTCTCTTCCGGCAGGAAGCGCCGCTGCAGTACGGTCTTGCCGCCACGACGCACGCACGCCCAGAACTGGGACGGGCCGGAACCGTGGTGGGCCGGCATGTTGATCAGGCTGACGCTCTCGCCGGCGCCGCCGCGGTAGGCCTCCACGGACTCGCGGTACTCGCGCATCGTCTGGGGATCGGTGCCGCGATGCATCGTCACCCCCTTGGGCAGCCCGGTGGTGCCTGAGGTGTAGATGATCAGCGGGGGCTCGGCCTGCGCATGGAGTGGTACATCGCTACTTTCGAGCAAGACGCTGTATGGCAGGAATCCGTCGGCGGGCGCGTCGATCGAGATGGCAAGCTTGATGGGCAACGCATCCAGCACGGGCTTCAACGCGGACGGATCGGCATCGTCGCAAAGGAACACCGTTGCCCTGCTGTCAGCCAGCACGTGGCGGCATTCTTCCGGTGTCAGCCGCCAGTTCAGCCCGAGCATCGTGCTGCCCAGCTTGGCTAGCGCACCGGCAACGATGGCCCATTCGAGCCGCACCTGGGTGCGCAGCACGACGATGTCGCCGGCACCGACCCCGCGTTCCCGCAATCCATGCGCGACGCGGTTGGCTACCTCGTTAAACGCCGCCCAGGTCAGGCTGCGCTCTCCTTCGACCAGGGCGACATCGTCGGGTTTTTCCGCCGCCCATCGTTCGATTCCAATCAGCATTGCTTGGTCCATGTCTCCTTACCTCGGCGATGTCGGGCGGGGTTGTTGCTGCTGCCCGAACCACAACTTGCTTGTTGTCGGACAAGAATATGTATTTGCTTGTTCATCAGCAAGTAAGTGTATTCCCGGATTCCGCCGCGAAGGGCGCTCACTAAACTGGGCAGGGTTATCCAACTACTCGCGCCACCCCGAGTGGCGCATTCGCCATGACCCTGCCCTTACTGAAACCTGCGCTCTACCGCGCGCAGGGCACGCCGGCGCTGCCGGAACACCCCGCCCTGCTCGGCGGAACATGCCGCTGCGGCCATGTCTTTTACCCGTGGCAAAGCTATGGCTGCGAGCGCTGCGGCGCCACCGGCGACGCGCTGACGCCCGTGGCCCTGAGCGGACGCGGTCGGGTGGAATCCAGCGCGGTGGTGCATCTCCACGCCTCGCCAGCGCGGCAGGCGCCTTTCACGGTCACCGCGGTGAGGCTGGAAGACGGCCCCCTGGTGCGCACGCTTGCGCTCGGGAGCGAAGCTGGCCAGGGGACTGGGGGAACGAGGCTGGTGCCGGGCGATGCCGTCGTCGCAGTGCTCGCCGAGGTGTTGGACGGGCAGCAGGAAGGCAGCACGCAAGCGCGCGCGCTGGATCTTCGCTTTGTTCGCGTCGCCTGAACCGGAGGAACGGATCCCATGAGCGTTGCACTCACCACCCTTCGCCCGGTCTATGTCATCGGCATCGGCTTTCATCGCTACCAGCCGCTGAGCGAAACACCTTACGTTCAACTCGGGCTCACCGCCGCCCGCGCCGCGCTGGCCGATGCCGGCGTACCGTGGGAAGGCGTCCAGTCCGCCTATGTCGCCACGGCCTTGCTGCCGATGGCCGCCGGCCGGCCCATGCTGCGGCACCTCGGCGCCACCGGCATCCCCATCGTCCATATCGAGAACGCCTCTGCCTCCGGTTCGGCGGCATTTCGCCAGGCCTGCCTGGAAGTGGCGACGGGTCTCACTGACATGTCCCTCGCGCTTGGCGTCGACAAGCCGCGCACGCAGGGGCGCCCCGAACGCGCGGAACACCAGACTGGCATTGCCAGCCTGGCCGACGACGCCATCGTGCCATTCACGCATTTTGCGCTGCTGGCCGATGCCTACGCGCACCGCAACCGCGTGGCGGTCGAGGACATTGCCCTGGTGGCGGTGAAGAATCACCGCAACGGCGCCAGCAATCCGTTCGCACAGCGGCAGAAAGCACGCACGCTGGATGAGATCCTGGCGGGCAAGCCCATTGCCGGCAGCTTTACCGCGCTGCAGTGCACGCCGGTCGGAGAAGGTTCGGCCGCCGTCATCGTGGCTTCGGAAGCGGCACTCAGACGCTACGGCGTGGATCCGGGCCGGGCCATCCGGGTGCTGGCCTCGGCCGCGGGAAGCCAGCGCGTGTACGACGATCCTGCGCGCTATGACACGCTGCTGACGCAGGAAACGGTGCACCGGGCCCTGGCCGATGCCGGCGTTTCGCCACGGCAGCTCGATGTGGTCGAACTGCACGACGCTTTTACGGTAGAGGAACTGGAGTACCTGGAAGCGATTGGCGTGTGCGATGAAGGCCATGCCATGCCGCTACTCAAGGAAGGTGCGTTCGACATTGGCGGCCGTTGCGCCGTGAGCCCGTCCGGCGGGCTGATCGCCATGGGCCACCCGATCGGGCCCACCGGGATCGGGCAAGTAGGCGAGATCGTGCGGCAACTGCGGCACGAGGCCGGCGACCGGCAGCAAGCTTCTGCCCGTTACGGGCTGGCCCACATGGTCGGCCTGGGCGCCGTCTGCTACGCGCACGTGCTGGCGCGCCCCTGAAGCACGCTGCAGCGCTGCGTCATGCCGTCGGGTCAGGACGCAGCGCGCGCGCCATCGTGCCCACCAGGGCATCCCGCACCTGGGCGGGATTGGCATGCGGCGATCCCAGCAGGAACTGCGCCGAGATGCCGCGCAGCGCGCCAAGTATGACGATGGACTCCGCCACGGGGTCGACATCGGCCCGGATCTCCTGCTTGCGGATGCCGATGCGCAGATGCCCCTCGAAGTACGCCAGCGACGCGCAGTTGAACTGATCCAGCGCGACAGCGAGCGCCCCGCCCGAGACAAAGGCTTCGGTGAACATGATGTACAGCGCGCGGGTGGCGCAGTCGTGGCTCGCGGCCCGGTCGATGTAGAGCCCGACCACGCCGAGAATGGCATCGAGGCCCGGCCGCCACGGACCTGCGGCGTTTCGCGCCGCACGGAAATTCCTTCCGATCCGTCCCACCAGCGCCGTCAACAGGCCTTCCTTGTTGCCATAGTGGTGGGCCGGCAGGCCCCGGCTGTAACCCGCCCGTTCGCCGACCTCGCCCAGGGTCGTCCCCGTCACGCCTTTCTCGCTCACCAGTTCCATGGCGCTCTGGAGAATGCGGCGTTCCGCTTCTTCCCTGCGGTCGCTTTGCTTGCGGCGTTGCCTGGCGGGAGGCGCTTCGATTCCGGAGGGGCTGTCCATGTGACTGATAGGCGATCGTTTGAAACTTGCTTGTCAGCCAGGATGATACTTCAGGCGTGCCCCTGGTTCCTCCCCCACCTGTAGCGATCTCTACGCTATTGAAGCGCAGCGTACGGGCATCTAACATGCCGCCATGCCTGCCCTTGCCGTGTGCCTTGCCAAAGCCGGTGCCTTCGAGTCCGGCGCATGCTGTTTTTTTACGGCGTGGTCGTCACGGACTTCCCCTGGCTCAATGAGAAGACCGGGATACGGACGCCATTGCGATGCGCACACGTGAAGACCCGGCCATGACTGTCAGCAGAGGCTGGCTTGCACGCCTGGTCCTGCCCGCACGCGTTCATCCCGGCGCTTTGCCGCTTCTCGTCGGGCGCGCGCTGCGCGGGTTCTGTGACGGCTTTATCGCCGTGCTGTTGCCGGCGTACCTGCTGGCCCTCGGTTTCGCGCAACTGGCAGTGGGACTGGTCAGCAGCGCCACCCTGATCGGCTCGGCACTGGCGACGGTCCTGGTGGGCGTCATCGGCCATCGCTATCCGCAGCGCAGGCTGCTGGTGTCGGCGGCCGCGCTGATGGCCGCGACGGGCATAGGCTTCGCCGGGCTGTCCTCTCTCTGGCCGCTGTTGCTGGTCGCATTCGTAGGCACGCTCAACCCCAGTTCCGGCGACGTCAGCGTCTTCCTGCCGCTTGAGCATGCCGGTCTTGCCGATTCGGCCTCCCCCGATGCCCGCACTGCGCTGTTCGCCCGCTACAGCCTGACCGGGGCCCTCTGCGCCGCCATTGGCGCGCTGGCGGCGGCGCTGCCGGACTGGCTCGCGGCGCAGCTTGGGGTTCCTGTCCTCAGCGCGCTGCGCGCCATGTTCATTGTCTATGCCCTGACCGGTGCCGCACTCTGGATCCTCTATGCCCGCATGCCGGAGCCGCCAGCGCACCTGGCAACGACGAGAGTCCCGCTGGGACCGTCTCGCCGGATCGTTACCCGCCTTGCCCTGCTCTTCAGCGTCGACGCATTTGCCGGCGGCCTGGTGGTGAACTCTCTGCTAGCGCTCTGGTTGATGCAGCGCTTCAGCCTTTCCATTGGTGCCGCCGGGCAATTCTTCTTCTGGGCCGGGCTGCTAAGCGCCGGCTCCCAACTCGTGGCTGCGCCGCTGGCTCGCAGGTTCGGTTTGCTGAATACGATGGTGTTCACCCATATCCCATCCAGCCTCTGCCTGATCGCGGCCGCGTTCGCCCCCTCCCTGCCGGCGACGCTGGCGCTGTTGCTCGTACGCAGCGCGCTGTCGCAGATGGATGTACCGACCCGGACCGCCTATGTCATGGCCGTGGTGACGCCGCCCGAGCGGCCGGCGGCGGCAAGCCTGACCGCCGTGCCCAGGAGCCTGGCTGCCGCATTCGGCCCGACCCTGGCGGGCGCGCTGCTGGCCATGGGCTGGGTCGGGACGCCGCTGGTCGCCTGCGGCGTGCTCAAGATTGCCTACGACCTCGCACTCCTTGGTGCGTTCAGGCGGGTCAAGCCTCTCGATTAACATGCTGAGCCGGCGCCATCGCGTAAAGATTCGATAGAGAAGCGTCGCGCCGGCGCAGCACCTCAGCCACCAGCAGCACCCATCACGATCGCCAGCGGCCAGAAAAAGTGCTCCTTGGTTCGCGTGCGCATGCTGATCGCCGGAATCTTTATGCGTTCTTTATACGCACCGGCCACCTTTCTACCCTGTTTTTACGACCCCGTCGCTAATCTGCAAGCCGAAACCATTCAAGGGTGCTTTGTTATGGACGGGATCTTTTTGATCGTATTGATTGGCTTCGCCGTGCTGAGCGCGGCCCTGCTGGGGCTTTGCGCCGTGCTTGCGCCGAAATCTCCGGCAGGCAGCGAGCCCGGCAGCCCGCATGACCAGATGCTGGCAAAGAACAGCGCGTCGGACAGGAGGCTGTGATGGGCTGGACGGATCTGTTGAGCGGCGTGCTGGCCATTGCCATTTTTGTTTACCTCCTCATTGCGTTGTTCCGGCCGGAGAAATTCTGATGTCCTCCCAATTCTTGGGCCTGCTGGTCCTCTATCTCGCCATCCTCCTGGCGTGCGCCCCTTTTCTCGGACGCTATATCCGGCGCGCTGTGGAAGACGGCGACTATTCGCTGACCGTCTGGGGCCGACCGCTGGAACGGCTGCTGTATCGCCTGGGCGGCGTGCGTGCCGATACCGGGATGGGATGGAAGCAGTACGCCGTCGCGGTGCTGGCGTTCAACCTGCTTGGCGTGGTGGCAGTCTATGCGCTGCAGCGCCTGCAGGGCATGCTTCCGCTCAATCCGCAGGGCTTTGGTGCGGTTGCGCCGGACTCAGCCTTCAACACGGCGATCAGCTTTGTCGCCAACACCAACTGGCAAGGCTATGCCGGCGAGTCGACCATGGGCTATCTGACGCAGATGCTCGCGCTCACCGTGCAGAACTTCCTGTCCGCGGCGACCGGCATCGCGGTGGTGTTCGCGCTGATGCGCGGATTTGCGCGCCAGAGCGCCGCCACCATTGGCAATTTCTGGGTCGACATGACGCGGGTCACGTTGTACGTGCTGGCGCCGATCGCGACCGTGATCGCGCTGGCGCTGGTCAGCCAGGGTGTGATCCAGAACTTCGATGCCTACAAGGAAGTCAGCCTCGTCACGCCGGTTGAGTACAGCCAGCCGAAGGTCGATGCGGCCGGGCAACCGGTGCTCGATGCACAAGGCAAGCCGGCGACGGAAGACCTGAAGACCGACAAGCAGACGCTGGCGATGGGACCGGTTGCCTCGCAGGAAGCCATCAAAATGCTGGGCACCAACGGCGGCGGCTTCTTCAATGCCAACTCGGCGCATCCGTTCGAGAACCCGAATGCCCTGGCCAACCTCCTAGAGATGCTGGCGATCTTCCTGATACCGGCGGCGCTGTGCTTCACCTTTGGCGAAATGGTCGGGGACAGGCGACAGGGTGTCGCGGTGCTGGCCTCCATGACGGTCATCTTTGTCGCGTTGGCCTGCGTGGCGGCGATGTCCGAGCAGATGGCCAGCCCGGCCCTGGCCGGATTGCCCGTGGATCACGCCGCGTCGCTGTTGCAGGCCGGCGGCAATATGGAAGGCAAGGAAACGCGCTTCGGAATCGCCGCTTCGGCACTGTTCGCCACCATCACGACCGCGGCGTCGTGCGGCGCGGTCAATGCCATGCATGACTCCTTCACCGCCATCGGTGGCCTGGTGCCGATGCTGCTGATGCAGCTGGGCGAGGTGGTGTTCGGCGGCGTCGGCTCGGGGCTGTACGGCATGCTGGTCTACGCCGTGCTCGCGGTGTTCATCGCCGGACTGATGATTGGGCGCACGCCGGAGTACCTCGGCAAGAAGATCGAAGTCTACGAAATGAAGATGACGGCCGTGGCGATCCTGGTCACGCCACTGCTGGTGCTGCTCGGCACGTCCGTGGCGGTGATGACCGAGGTGGGACGCGCCGGGGTGTTCAATCCCGGCACGCACGGCTTCTCGGAGATCCTGTACGCGCTCTCGTCGGCGGCCAACAACAATGGCAGCGCCTTTGCGGGCTTGTCTGCCAACACGCCGTTCTACAACACGCTGCTGGCGGCGGCCATGTGGTTTGGCCGGTTCTGGATCATCATCCCGGTCCTTGCGCTGGCGGGCTCGCTGGCAGCCAAGAAACGCGTGCCGGTGACCGGCGGCACGATGCCGACGCATGGCCCGCTGTTTGTCGTCCTGTTAGTGGGCACGGTGCTGCTGGTCGGGGCGCTGACCTATGTCCCGGCGCTGGCGCTGGGGCCGGTCGCCGAGCAGCTCCAGGGCGCGGTGACGGCAACCGCGGCGAAGTAAAGCGACGACTGACGACGAAATATCGGGCATTCCTACACGTCCGGCCCCTGCACTGCCTCACAGATGCAGGTGCCGGATGGCTCTAGCGGATTGCGGAGAAACCATGCAACAAGATTCGATGGCCCAAGTGGCCAAGCGCGGCGCCAACACAGCTGAAGCGTCATCCTCCAACACGCTTCAGGCGAAGAGCGCGCCGGTGTCCGACCGGCAACACGGTTCCCACCATCATCGCCCGCCGGCGCGCAGCATGTTCGCGCCGGAGCTGGTGAAGCCCGCGCTGGTCGCGGCCTTCAGGAAGTTGTCGCCGCGCGACCAGCTGCGCAACCCGGTGATGTTCGTGGTCTACGTGGGCAGCATCCTGACCACTATCCTTTTCCTGAAGGCAATGGCCGCGCCGGCAGCAACCCCGGGTGGAGAATCCGCGGGCTTCATTCTGGCGGTGTCGGTGTGGCTGTGGTTCACGGTGCTGTTCGCGAACTTCGCCGAGGCACTTGCCGAAGGCCGGAGCAAGCAACAGGCGGAGGCGCTGCGCGGTCTGAAGACCACGGTCACCGCACGTGTGCTGAAGGACGGCAAGCGTGGAGGTGCCACCGAAGCGCGCCCCGCGACGGCGCTGCGCCGCGGTGACGTGGTGCTGGTGCAGGCCGGCGAGATGATCCCCGGCGACGGCGAAGTGATCGACGGCGTGGCCTCGGTCGACGAAAGCGCCATCACCGGCGAATCAGCGCCGGTGATCCGCGAGTCGGGCGGCGACTTCTCGTCGGTGACCGGCGGTACGCGCGTGCTGTCCGACTGGATCGTGGCCCGCATCACAACCAACCCGGGCGAGAGTTTCATCGACCGCATGATCACGATGGTTGAAGGCGCCAAGCGGCAAAAGACACCGAACGAACTTGCCCTGACGATCCTGCTGGTCGGGCTGACCATCGTGCTGTTGCTGGCCACGGCCACGCTGCAGCCGTTCTCGCTCTACAGCGTCCTGGTGACGAAGGCTGGCGTGCCGGTCACGATCACGGTACTGGTGGCCCTGCTGGTTTGCCTGATTCCCACCACGATCGGCGGGCTGCTGTCAGCCATTGGCGTGGCGGGCATGAGCCGCATGATGGAAGCCAACGTGATTGCCACCTCGGGCCGTGCTGTCGAAGCCGCCGGTGACGTGGACGTGCTGCTGCTCGACAAGACCGGCACCATTACCCACGGCAACCGCCAGGCATCGCGCTTCATCCCGGCCCCGGGCGTGTCGCAGCTGCAACTCGCGGAAGCGGCATGGCTGTCGTCGCTGGCCGACGAGACGCCGGAAGGCCGCAGCATTATCACGCTGGCACGCCATCTGCCGGGGCTGACGGCGCCGGTGATGGCAAGCCAGAAGCCGGAATTCGTGCCGTTCAGCGCCCAGACCCGCATGAGCGGTGTTGACCTGAGCGATGGCGGCGGCGAGCGTCACGTGCGCAAGGGTGCGGCCGATGCCGTGCGCCGCTACGTCACGGAACGCGCCGGCAAGTTCCCCGATGCGGTCTTGCAAGCCGTGGATGAGGTCGCCCGCGTCGGCAGCACGCCGCTGGTGGTAGCCGACGCCAACGGCGATTCGGTGCGCGTTCTTGGCGTGATCGAACTGAAAGACATTGTCAAGACCGGCATTCGCGATCGCTTCGGCGAACTGCGCAAGATGGGCATCAAGACCGTGATGATCACCGGCGACAACCGGCTGACTGCGGCTTCGATTGCGGCGGAAGCCGGCGTTGACGACTTCCTGGCCGAAGCCACGCCGGAAGCCAAGCTCAAGCTGATCCGCCAGTACCAGGCCGATGGCCGGCTGGTCGCGATGACCGGCGACGGCACCAACGACGCCCCGGCACTCGCCCAGGCCGACGTGGCCGTGGCGATGAACAGCGGCACGCAGGCGGCCAAGGAAGCCGGCAACATGGTGGACCTGGACAGCAACCCGACCAAGCTGATCGAGATCGTCGAGATCGGCAAGCAGATGCTGATGACGCGCGGCTCGCTGACGACCTTCAGCGTGGCCAACGACATCGCCAAGTACTTCGCGATCATCCCGGCGGCGTTTGCCACCACCTATCCGCAGCTCAACCTGCTCAATGTGATGGGGCTCGCCACGCCGGCGTCGGCCATCATGTCGGCAGTGATCTTCAACGCGCTCATCATCGTCGTGCTGATCCCGCTTGCACTCAAGGGCGTGGTCTACCGGCCGCTGGGCGCGGCGGTGCTGCTGCGCCGCAACCTGCTGGTCTACGGTCTGGGCGGCATCCTGGTCCCGTTTGTTGGCATCAAACTGATCGACATGATCCTGGCCCTCTTTGGCTGGGTCTGATTTTCTCCTACGAATCGGAGCATTCATGAATACGCAAGTGCAGTCCCGCCAGCCGTCGCCGGCCCCCGTGCAAGGTGGCTTGTTGCGGCCAATGATGGTGGTGTTCGTTGGTCTTTCGCTGGTGACCGGGCTGCTGTATCCCGGCGTGATCACGGCAATCTCAAAAGCTGTGTTCCCGCATCAGGCCGGCGGCTCGCTCATTGAGAAGGATGGCAAGACAGTTGGCTCGGAACTGATCGGCCAGCCGTTCTCCGACCCGAAGTACTTCTGGGGCCGCCTGTCGGCCACGGCGCCAATGTCGTATAACGCCGCGGCTTCGGTGGGATCCAACCTGGGCCCCACCAATCCGGCGCTGACCGACGCCGCACGCGCGCGCATCGACGCGCTGCACGCCGCCGATCCGGACAACCAGGCCCCCGTGCCGGTGGACCTGGTCACGGCATCCGGCAGCGGGCTCGACCCGCACATCAGCCCTGCGGCCGCAGCGTACCAGGCGGCGCGCGTCGCGCGCGTCAGGGGGTTTCCGATCGAGCAGGTGAAGCAATTGATTGCGGCGAATACGGAAACGCCGCTAATGTCGGTCCTGGGCGACCCGGGAATCAACGTCCTGAAGTTGAACCTTGGATTGGATGCCATTGCACGGAAGTAACCCAGTGCCGGGACGCGGATGCGAAGCAGAACTGGTTAGCCAATGCCAGGATAGAGGGTGAGCCGACCGATGCCTGATGTCGAACTACGCGAAGCCGGCGCGCGCCCCGACCCCGATGCCCTGCTCCAGATGGTGCAGGAGGAAGGCGCTCGCGCCTCGCGCGGCAAGCTCAGGGTCTACTTTGGCGCTTCCGCCGGGGTCGGCAAGACCTTCGCCATGCTCACCGCAGCGCGGGCGGCGTCCGCGCAGGGCACCGATGTCGTCATCGGCATCGTGGAGACCCACGGCCGCGCGGAGACCGAAGCGCTGATCGCCGGTATCGAGCGCTTGCCAATGAAGGACGTGCCGTACCGCGAGCGGGTTCTGCAGGAGTTCGACCTGGACGCGGCGCTGGTCCGGCGACCGGCCCTGATCCTGGTTGACGAACTGGCCCATTCCAACGCACCGGGCAGCCGCCATCCCAAGCGGTGGCAGGATATCCAGGAACTGCAGGCCGCCGGGATCGACGTCTGGACCACGGTCAATGTGCAGCATCTGGACAGCCTGAACGAGGCGGTGGGCGGCATCACCGGCATCCGCGTCTGGGAAACCGTGCCGGACGTTGTCTTCGACAGCGCCGACGAAGTCGTGCTGGTGGACCTGCCGGCCGACGAGCTGCTGCGCCGGTTGAAGGAAGGCAAGGTCTATCTGCCGGAGCAGGCGCGACATGCGGCTCGCAATTTTTTTCGGAAAGGCAACCTGATCGCCCTGCGCGAGCTGGCGCTGCGCCGGACCGCCGACCGCGTGGACTCCGATGTCCGGGCATGGCGTCAGTCCGAAGCCGTGCAAGGCGTGTGGCGGACCCGGGAGGCCGTGCTGGCTTGCATTGGCAGTGGTGACGATGCCGAGCAGGTCGTCAGAAGTGCGCGCCGGCTTGCCGGCCAGCTCGACTGCGACTGGCATGTGGTGACCATCGCCACACCCAGGCTGACACCCCCATCCGATTTCGCAAAGACGCGCCTGCAGACGGCCATGCGTCTCGCAGAGGAGTTGGGCGCACGCACTGAGACCCTGGCGGGCAACGACATGGTCCAGGCAATCGTGGGGTACGTGCGCCGCCACAACCTGACCAAGGTAGTCATCGGCCGGGCGCCGGCAGACTGGCGCCGCGGGGGCGCCTCCCTTGCTGAACGGGCCCGCGCCCTTCTCGGCCTGGCCTTGACGCCATTTGTGAACTCGCCGGCGTGGCTGTTCGGCCGCCGCAGTTTTGCCGATGCGCTGGCGATCGGGTGTCCGGAAATCGACATCATCCGCGTGGCGGCAGACACGACGCGGGTCGATCTTCGCCCGCGCCATGGCACTGAGGAGCCAGACGCCCCCGCGCCAGGCGACGGGGCCACGCGCAGAGACCATTTGTGGGCAGTGGTATGGTGTGCCGGTGCCACGGCGCTGTCGGCCCTGGCGTTTCCATGGTTCGACGTCGTCAACATTGCCATGCTGTTTCTGGCGGCGGTGGTCGGCGTCGCGCTTCGTCATGGCCGCGGACCGGCGGCGCTGGCTTCGGTGTTGGCCGTTGCCGCTTTCGACTTCTTCTTCGTACCGCCGCGGCTGTCGTTCGCCGTCAGCGATGTGCAGTATTTGCTCACGTTCCTGGTGCTGCTATCCGTGGGGCTGGTCATCGGGCAACTGACGGCCGGTTTGCGCGAACAGGCGCAGGTGGCGGTGCAGCGCGAGAACGATGCTCGCACGCTGTACGAACTGGCCCGGGAACTCTCCGCGGCGCTGATGCCGGACCAGATTATTTCGATCGCCAGCCGTTTCCTGCGTGCTGCCTTCGATGCCAATTCAGCCTTCTTCCTGGTTTCCCCGGAGGGCCGCTTGCTGCCGCCCGTGTCTGATGTCGAGCAGCATGACACCGGGGCGCGAACCGACTCGATCGACCGTGTACTGGCAGAGTGGGTATTCGATCACGGCCAGCCGGCCGGCACCGGCACGCATACCTTGCCAGGCAGCACCGTGCTGTATCTGCCATTGAAGGCGCCGATGCAAACCCGTGGCGTGCTGGCGGTCGAGCCTGCGGTGTCGCGCGCCTTTGCGCAACCTGCGCTACGGCGCCAGGTCGATGTGTTCTGCACGCTGATCGCGATCGCCATCGAGCGCTTGCATTACGTCGAAGTGGCGCAGCAGGCCTTGCTGTCGATGGAGTCAGAGCGCCTGCGCAGCTCATTGCTGGCCGCTGTCTCCCATGACCTGCGAACCCCGCTGACAAGCCTGATCGGCATGGCGGAAACCATGCAGCGTAGCGATCTCGGGCTGGCGCCGTCACTGGCCGAGACCGTGGCCGCCATGCTGGAACAGGCCAAACGCATGCGGACCATGGTGGTGAATCTGCTGGACATGGCCAAGCTTCAGGGCCGGGAAGTCCGGATGAGCAAGGAATGGCAATCGGTGGAGGAACTCGTTGGCGCCAGCCTGGCTGCCATGCGCGAGGCGCTCGAGCACCACCGCGTGGTTGTCGCCGACTTGTCCAGGGTACCCCTGGTCGAATGCGACGCCGTGCTGATCGAGCGCGTGCTGTGCAACCTGCTGGAAAATGCCGCCAAATACACGCCTGCCGGCACAGAGATCCGGCTTTCGGCCGCGGCTGTCGACGGCGAGATCAGAATTGCGGTAGAGGATGATGGCCCGGGCGTGCCCAAGGGCAAGGAACGGCAGATCTTCGAGAAATTCACGCGCGGTGAGCGCGAATCCGCGACCGCGGGCGTCGGCCTGGGCCTCGCCGTATGCGAGGCAATCGTGCAAGCCCATGGGGGGCGCATCTGGGTGGAACCCGCGCAACGGCCAGACCGGCCCGGCGGCCAGGCAGGCGCGCGCTTCCTGGTAGCGTTGCCGCGTGGAAATCCGCCAGCGGTGGAGCCGGAGCAGACTGATGCCATTTGATTTTTCCCCGACAGTCTTGCTGGTTGAGGATGAGCCGCATATCCGGCGCTTTGTCCGCTCGACGCTGGAGTCCGAAGGCTGCATGGTGCACGAGGCAGAATCGCTCAAGCGCGGACTGATCGAGGCGGGCACCCGGCAACCGGACCTCGTCATTCTCGACCTGGGCTTGCCGGACGGAGACGGGGTGCAATTGATCAGCGAGATCCGTACGTGGACTGACGTACCGGTGCTGGTCCTGTCGGCACGCAGTGGAGAGGCCGACAAGATCGGTGCGCTGGATGCCGGCGCGGATGACTACCTGACCAAGCCCTTTGGCGTCGGCGAACTGGTCGCGCGCCTGCGCGTGCTGCTGCGCCGGCATGCCAGGGCCAACGCCCAGGGCTCCCACCAGATCCTGTTCGGCGACGTGCAGGTTGACCTGGCCAGCCGCGTCGTCACCCGCTCGGGACAGGCCGTGCATCTGACGCCGATCGAGTATCGTCTCCTGGCGGTCCTGATCGCGCACCGCGGCAAGGTGATGACGCACCGGGAATTGCTGCGGGAGGTGTGGGGCCCCTCTCAGGCCGAAAGCAGCCAGTACCTGCGCGTCTATATGGGACATCTGCGGCACAAGCTCGAAGCAGACCCGGCGCGGCCCGCTTACCTGCTGACGGAAATCGGGCTGGGCTACCGCTTTGCCGGATAACGCTGAAAACCAAGCGCATTGATTGGATTTGTACGCGGGCGCTGCGGCTTTTGATACCGTTTTTACGCGTCAGGCCATATCGTGGCGAGGCTCCCTGCAACGGGGATTCCTTCAACTTTCGTCACAACAACAATGACTGACCTGCGCCATACCGCGGCCGCGCTGCTCGCCTGTTCCGCATCTTCCATCCTCATCTTCGCTGCCATGCCGGCCATGGCGCAATCCCAGCCTGACGCCGAGGCGCCTGCAGCGGCTCCGGCCACTGCCGCAGCCGGGCCGGCATCGCCGCATACGTTCACTGCCAACGTGTCGCTGGTCTCGGACTACCGTTACCGCGGCATCAGCCAGACCAACCTGCGGCCCGCGATCCAGGGGGGCTTTGACTATGCGCACGAAAGCGGCTTCTACGTGGGCAACTGGAACTCCAGCATCAGCTGGCTCGAGGATGCCAACCCGGCGGTGTCGGCGCCGGTCGAAATGGATTTCTACGGCGGCTTCAAGAACACCTTCAAGGTTGCCGGCACCGAATTCAACTATGACGTGGGCGTGCTCCAGTACTACTACCCGGGCGGCTACAACAACCCGCGTCCCTACACCACGGAACTGTATGCCGGTATCGGCTGGGGCCCGGTATTCCTGAAGTACTCGCATGCCGTGACCAACCTGTTCGGCTTCAACGACAGCAAGAACAGCTACTACGTCGACCTGACGGCCAACGTGCCGCTGAACTTCTGGCACCTGACCCTGAACGCGCACGTGGGCTACCAGGGCGTGACGCACTTCAGCGACGCCTCGTACACCGACTGGAAGATCGGACTGACCAAGGACCTGGGCAAGGGCTTTGCGCTGGCGGTGGCCTACGTGGACACCAACGCCAAGGAATCGGCCTACACCAGTGCCAACCGGGGCCGCTATCTGGGCAAGGCTGCGGCCTGGGCTTCGCTGACGAAGACGTTCTGAGCGCGAGCGCTTTGCCAGCGTCGCTGGTTTTGATGCGGATTTAACGCCAAAGCCCAACATCCTTGCATCAAATTTAGACGGCGCTGGCTAGCATAAAGCCATGTCCAACACGCGACCCGCTACCGCGCGGGTCCATCCAATCATGCGACAGTCAAGCCTGGCCGTTGATACCGTTCCCCGACGTACCGCCCTGCGCAGCAGCAAGGCCACCATGCCCGCGCTGCGCGCGGTCCCCCAGCCGGCACCGGTCTGGATCCGCATGCGTCTCGCGGTGGCATCCACCGAGGTGTTCGGCCTGCGCCAGACCATGTGCAGGGCGCTCGGTGAACTGGCCCGCGTCTATGTGGTGAATGTGGACTACCGGCACGGCGAAACCACGCTGCACGTGGAGATCGCGCGCACGGACCGCGACGCGGCCATGCATGCCATCATGACGGCATTTCCGGCGGCGGAGTTCGGCGTCACTACAGCCCTGGGAGACGGCTATGTGGCGCACTGAGGAAGAGAGCTTCTCCGGTGCCGCCGTTCACGCCTGCACCAGTATCGCAGCGATTTCCCGCCAGTCGCCATGGGGCATCTGGGTGCCCATGGTCACGCCGATGCGTGCCGGCTCGCTGGACCTGCCGGGGGCCGCCAGGCTGGCTGAGCGCTACCTCGAGGCTGGCGTGAACGGCCTGATCATATTGGGCACGACCGGCGAGGGAAGCCTGCTCTCCACGCACGAGCGGCAAGTCTTCACGGCGGCAGTGCTCGAGGCCGTCCATGGCGAGCTGCCGGTGATGGCTGGCGTCGGAGCGGTCGATACCCGCGCGGTGTGCGCGCAAGTTGCCGAACTGGACGCCTTTGATCTTGCCGGCTACCTGGTGCCGCCGCCCTGCTACCTGCGGCCCTCCGATGAGGGCATCGTGTGGCATTTCAATGAGGTGGCGCGCGCAACCGAACGCCCCCTGATGCTGTACAACGTGCCGAAGCGAACTGGCTGTGCGATGTCGCCGGCGCTCATCCGATCGCTGCTTGCGCACCCGCAGATCTCGGCGGTCAAGGAGTGTGACGCCGGCAATCTCCGGGCACTTGTCAACGATCCGCATGTCACCGTGCTGTGCGGTGAGGACGCGGCCCTGTTGGATCACCTGCTTGCAGGTGGCGCCGGCGTGATCGCCGCGTCCTCGCATATTCGTCCGGACCTGTTCGTGCGCCTGCTGCATCTGGCGCAGACAGGCCGCTTGCGCGCGGCCCGCGCCTTGTTCGCCAAGCTCGCGCCGTTGATCTCGCTCATGTTCGCCGAGCCGAATCCGGCACCGGTGAAAGCTGCGCTGGCGCTATCCGGCGTGATTTCCCCGGAAACCCGACTGCCATTGCAGCCGGCAAGTCCCGCGTTGGTCCAGAGGCTGGAAGAGGCCATGGCTCTTCTTCCTCCGCTTTCCGCGGCGCGGGATGAGCATCTGGCGGCATAAAGGGCTAGCCATCCTTGCCTTTCGGCCTCTCCGGCGGCATCGCGTCGCGGCCAGCGCCTGATATGTGTTTGTCTGGCCAACAGCGTCATGAAATGAGTTGGCCCGCGCCCAACACATAGTCTGCCTGACGGGGATCGGAAAGTGCCGGCATTCCATGAAAAACCTTTGTTTTTCAAGAAGTTATGGATCTTATTGCAGCACCCTCCCGGGTCTGGCACGCCCCATGCTCTATACCCTTCGAGCGCAACAACGTGCTCCCCCAACCGAACCCAAGGAGACTTACCATGCAATCGACCCTCATGATCAAGGACCTGCCGCTCGACCAGGAACTGGACGGAAAGACCATGTCCGCCGTGCGCGGCGGCCACGCCGTCTCTGTTGTCGGCGGCAACGCCCAGAACGTCGTCGGCGGCGGCGGCTTTGCCAGCCCGACCATCGGCTTGCAGGTCGGGCCGACCGTGAACACGATCGA
>NZ_JBXAHL010000019.1:0-134365 GCF_058795055.1 Cupriavidus sp. GW823-FHT06D04
TGAGCAACAACAGACGCCGCATTAGCCGCCGAAAGGACGCCGACGGCGTCCGCGCTATCCTTCCCCGGCCTAAAGGCCGAGGCTTGCCGCGCACCTGGTCAAATAGGCATCCGGCCCGAATATTCCTGATTTGCCGCCGGCACCACCTGTCTTTCGCCCCCGCCCATGCCACCGACCCGCCCGGCCGCACAAAAGCCTCCAGCCTCCGTCACCAAGAACCGCCGCGGTCTGGAAACCCGCGAACGCGTCATTGCTGTGACGCGCGGGTTGATCAGCGCGCACGGCTACGCCGAGGTGACCCTCGACCAGATCTCCGCCGAGGCCGGCGTGGCCAAGAGCAGCCTGCTGTGGCATTTCGGCAGCAAGGAAATGCTGCTGGCGGAAGCCGCAACCAGCTTGTTCCGGGATATCGGCGAGGGGCTGGGCGCAGAGCCGCACCGGGGCAAGACCGCGGCGCGGCGGCTGGAAAACGCCTTCGACCGGGTGGCCGACTATTTCACGGCCAATCCGGAAGCCAAGGGTGTCGTGCTGGCCCTGCTGTTCTCAGGCAGCGTACCGCCCAGCGTGCGCGAGGAGATCCGCCGCAGTTGGGACGCGCATATGCAGGACCTGGTCGATGCGCTGTCCTCACCCGGGCGCCCGCTGCCCGCGCCGATGGCGCGCCTGATGGTGGCGACCATCCACGGCTGCTACTGCCACTGGTATGCCAGCGACCGCAGCGAACCGATCGCCGGCTTCCTGGCACCGGCGCGCGAGCTGTTCAGCGACTGGCTGCGCGCCAGGGACGGCGGCGAGTAATCATCCGCGGCTGGCCAGCACGCAAGCGGCCAGGTCCCACAGCGCGTAGCCCACGCTCTTGAACACCAGCGGGCTGCCAGCCCGCGCACGGATGGCATCGGCCCGCAGGATCGCGGTCTCGAACGGCTGCACGTCGGCCCAGTCGATGCCGGCCTGCAGCAGGTCGCCGGCCTCGTCCTCGATACCGAACAGGGTATCGGCCAGCAGCCGGCCGCTATCCGCGGCCACGTGGCATAGCGCCGGCGGCAGTTCGCACATGTCCGGCCGGAACGCACCGACTGCGGCAATGAAGTGATCGTCGCGCCAGAGGCCGCTGTCCAGGTCCGGCACCACCGGGCTGCGGCTGGACGTGACCGTGACCACCATCGATACACGCGGCAATACCGCCGCGGCCGACTCGGCCACCTGTGCTTCCACGCCCAGCGTGCGCGCGTGCGCAGCCAGCGCCTCGGCCTTGTCGCGCGTGCGCGAATGCAGCCACACCTTGCGCACGCCCAGCCCGGCCACGAAGGCCTCCAGGTGCGTCAATGCCTGCACCCCGGCACCGACGACCAGCAGCTCGCCGTCCGTGCGCGCGGCAAAACATTGCGCCGCCAGCAGCGACACGGCCGCGGTGCGCCGTCCCGTCACCGTGGGGCCGTCGAGCATGGCGATGCGCTGGCCGGTGTGCGCGTCGGCCACCACCACCTCGCCGAGGATATTGGGCAGCCCGCGCTGCGGGTTGCCGGGATGGACGGTGATGTTCTTGGTCATCACCAGGCTGCGGTTGCGCGCGGGCATCACCAGCAGCGTGCCTTCGCCACCTTGCGCATCGCCCACCGGCAGCGCAATGCGCGGCGGCGCCATGGCGGTGCCGTCGCGCAGCTCGGCCAGCATGTCGGCGATGGCCTGCGCCAGTTCGGGATACGGCAGGCGCGCCGCCGTGCTGGCGGCATCGAGGGGGACGAGGGACATGCTCTGGCTCCGGCAAGATGTTGCGAAGCGCCATTATTGCGCATGCCCGGCCATGCGCTTCAGCGCGCCAGCAACGCCATCACCTGTGCGGCATAGCGCGTACCCGCCGCTGCGCCGGCCGGGAATACGGCGTCGGTGCCGGCCAGGTCCTGCGCATCCAGCCGCACCGCCAGCGCACCGAGGTTGTCGTCCAGGTTGGCGATGCGGCGCGTGCCGGGAATCGGCACCACCTGCGGCCCGCGCGCCAGCACCCAGGCCAGCGCCAGCTGCGCCGGCGTGCAGCCCTTGTCCGCGGCCAGCGCGCGCACTTTGTCGACTAGCGCCAGGTTGCGCGCGAAATTCTCGCCCATGAAGCGCGGGTTGGTACGGCGGAAGTCGTCCTCGTCGAAATCCTCCGGGCTGCGGATCGCACCGGTCAGGAAGCCGCGGCCCAGCGGGCTGTATGGCACGAAGCCGATGCCCAGGCGCTCGCAGGCCGCAAGGATGCCGTCCTCGTCCGCGTCGCGGGTCCACAGCGAATACTCGCTCTGCAGCGCCGTAATCGGGTGCACCTGGTGGGCGCGTTCAAGCGTGGCGGCACTGGCTTCGGACAATCCCAGCCAGCGTACCTTGCCGGCCTTCACCAGGTCCGCCATGGCCCCCACGGTCTCTTCGACCGGCACCGCCGGATCCACGCGATGCTGGTAGTACAGGTCGATATGGTCCGTGCCCAGCCGCTTCAGGCTAGCCTCGCAGCTGGCACGCACATAGTCGGGGCGGCCATTGACACCGCGCGTGGCCGGGTTGGCCGGGTCGCGCACCAGGCCGAACTTGGTCGCCAGCACGACCTGGCCACGCCGCCCGGCGATGGCGCGGCCCACCAGTGCCTCGTTGGTGTGCGGGCCGTAGATATCGGCGGTGTCGAGCAGGTTGATGCCGCGTTCCAGCGCGTGATGGATGGTGCGGATCGACTCGGCGTCGTCATGCGCCCCATAGAAGTCGCTCATGCCCATGCAGCCGAGGCCGAGCGGATAGACGCTGGGACCGGTCTTGCCCAGCTGGCGGAATGGAGTGGAAATGGCGTTCGCGGTCATCGAGGGCTCCTGTTGGCCGGTCGGGCACCGGCGGTGCATCGGATGGAGCAAGTATGGGCACTCGACCCGCGCGGAAACAGCGTGCTACGCTGCATGTATCATGAAGCCAGACTTCACAATCGATATCGATTCCCTGCCCGCGCTGGCCGCGTTCACGCGCGTGGCGCGGCTCGGCAGCTTTACCGCCGCCGCGGCTGCGCTGGCGGTCAGCCCCTCGGCGGTCTCGCAGACCATTCGCCAGCTGGAAGCGCGCGTGGGCGTGCGGCTGCTGCAGCGGACCACCCGCAGCGTCGGCCTGACCGAAGCCGGGGCCGCGTTGCTGGCGCGCGTGGAGCCGGCGCTGGCAGAAATCGGCGCCGCCACCGACGATATCCGCCAGCAGCGCGACATGCCAGCCGGCACGCTGCGGCTGACCACCCCGACCACCGCCGGCGCGCTGGTGCTGCGGCCGCTGCTGGCCGACTTCATGCGCGCCTGCCCCGCCATCACCGTCGACGTGATCACCGACGACCGTTTCGCCGACCTGGTGGCCGAAGGCTTTGACGCGGGGCTGCGCCTGGGCGAAGCCTTGCAGCGTGACATGGTCGCGATCCCCGTCACCGGCCCGCTGCGCATGGTGGTGGCCGCCTCGCCCGATTACTTTGCCCGCCATGGCACGCCGCGCCATCCGCGCGACCTGCACGCGCATGCCGGCCTGCAGTACCGCTTTGGCCCGCACGGCAGCGTCTATCGCTGGGAGTTCGTCGAGGACGGCCGCACCGTTACCGTGGCCACGCGCCCAGCGCTAATCGCCAACGACAAGACCCTGCTGCATCAGGCGGCGCTCGACGGCATGGGGCTGATCTACGAATTCCCGGTCCATATCCAGCCGGCGCTGGACAGCGGCCGGCTGGTCACTGTGCTCGACGCCTGGCTGCCGCCGTTCGACGGCTTCTACCTGTACTACCCGGGCCGCGTGTTGATGCCGCCCAAGCTGCGCATATTCGTCGATTTCCTGAAAGCGCGCGCCGGCCTCAGCGCCTAGCCGCAGGCACAGGCGCGCGCACTGATGCGCCGCGCACTTCGATGCCGATGCGGTCCACCACCTTGCCTGACGCATCGAGCAGCTCCACCTGGTGCCGCCCCGGCCACGGCAGCCATGCCACCTCGCCGCCGCGCCCCAGCGGCTTGCCGTCCATGCGCCAGCTGACCGTGCGCGCGGTCTGGCCGGCCACGCCCTCGGCATGGAACCAGACACGCTGCGCCGCGGGCGGCATGTCGGGGTCCAGCGCAAACACGGTGCCGTCGGCAGGATTGGCGATCACGGGTGCGGTCGGGCGCGCGGCGGGTGCGCTCACGCTGACGCGCCGGATCGCGGTGCCGGCCAGAAAGACTTCATCGCGCGCTGGCTCCAGCCCGTCGTCGAAGCTCAGCGCTACGCGCTGCACGCCGGCGGGCATAGCGGGCGCCTGGCTGGCGCGCGCGCGGTGCAGCGCTTCCATGACGTCGTGCCAGACCGGCGCTGCGCCCGATACGCCCGAGACCTCGTGCATGCTGGCGCCGCTGGCATTGCCGACCCACACGCCCACGGTGTAATGCTGCGACCAGCCGATGCACCAGTTGTCGCGCATGTCCTTGCTGGTGCCGGTCTTCACCGCGGTCCAGAAGCGCGTGGTGAGCGGGCTGTCCAGGCCGAAGGTGCGCGCGCGCGCATGGCGGTCCGACAGGATGTCGGCGATCACGTAGCTCGCGCCTGGCTGCATCACCGCTGTCATCGATGCGGCCGCGGCCCCTTCCCGCAGCCGTGGCGGCGCGTAGCGCCCGCCATTGGCCAGGGCCCGGTACGCATTGGTCAGTGCCAGCAGCGACACATCGGCGCTGCCCAGCGCCAGGCTGAACCCGTAGTAGTCGCCGGCCTCGGTCAGCGGCAGCCCAAGCGCCACCAGCCGCTTGTGGAAGCGGTGCGGGGTCACCATCACCAGCGTACGCACCGCGGGCACGTTCAGCGACGCGGCCAGCGCCGCGCGCAGGCTGACCCAGCCGGCATAGCGGTGATCGTAGTTCTGCGGCACGTAGAGCCCGCCGCCGACCGGCAGGTTCACCGGCCGGTCGTCCAGCAGCGAGGCCGCCGTCAGCCGCTTCTCTTCCAGCGCCTGCTCATACAGCAAGGGCTTGAGCGTCGAGCCCGCCTGCCGCAGCGCCGCCGCGTGGTCCACCTGCGCGGCGCCTGACAGCGTGCCCGACGAGCCCACATAGGCCAGCACGTCGCCGCTGGCATTGTCGATCACCACCACCGCGCCGTCCTCGACATTGCGCCCGGCCAGTTCGCGCAGGTGCCGGTCCAGGCTGGTGGCAGCCGCGCGCTGCAGGCGGGCATCGAGCGTGGACGTAATACGCGCAGGCATGGGTACGCCCGCAGCCAGCTGCGAGCGCGCCTCGCTGACCAGGCGCCGTGCCAGGTGCGGTGCCAGTTGCGGCGACGCCGCCGACGGCGCGGCCGCCGCGGCGCGCTGCGCCACCGGCCCGGTACGCAGCAGCGCCAGTTGCGCAAAGCCTTCCAGGCCATCGCACTCGCGCGGCAGGCCCATCTCGCGCAGGATGCCGCAGGCGCGGCTTGCCACCTGAGCGGCTTTGGCATTGGGCGCACGCACCAGCGCCACCGCCAGTGCCGATTCGCGCGCGTTGAGCCCTTCCGGGTACTTGCCGAACAGCACCTGCGACATCGCCGACAGGCCCACCAGCTCGCCGCGGAACGGCACCAGGTTCAGGTAGGCCTCCAGGATCTGGTCCTTGCTCCAGCTACGCTCCAGCGCCGCCGCGCCCGCGGCCTGCCCCAGCTTCTGCGTGAAGCTGCGGCCCTGCCCCGGCACGCCCGGCCGGCGCAGGTCCTCATCGAGCAGGCCCGCCAGCTGCATGGTCAGCGTCGAGGCGCCGCGCGTGCGCGTGTTCCACAGGTTGGCCCAGGCCGCGGCCGCCACGCCGTGCCAGTCGACCCCGCTGTGGGCATAGAAGCGCCGGTCCTCCGACAGCACGATGGCGGTGCGCAGCGCGGGCGAGGTATCGGCCAGCGCGACCCAGTCGCCGCGGCGCGCGCGGAAGTCGTCGCGCACGCGCCCCACGGTGTCGCCGTGGCGGTCCAGCACCACCACGTCGGCACTGCGCCAGTCGGTACGAACCTGCTCGAAAGACGGCAGGGCCATGGCCGGTGCGGACCAGATCAACGCCGTCACCAGCACCATGCGAATACTGCGCTGCTTCATGTCTGCCTGCGTCCCGCCACGATGCCCGCCACCAGCAGCACCTGCGCCGCGGCGTAGGTCCACCAGATGCCAAGCTGGAAGGATTCGAACGGCACCAGGAAGCGCGCGATGCCGATCATCATGTCCGAGGCGGCAAAGCACAGCGCCCCCAGCGCCGCCAGCGGCGTGGGCAGGCGCGCCACCAGCGCGCTGCAGGCCATCGCCGCAAGCACGCCCACGTATATCGCCACCGGCACCGTCAGCGGGCCCATATTGGGCCAGAAGCGGCCCAGCATGGTGCCTGCCACGCCCAGCATGGCGCCGCACGCAATCAGCCGGTGCGGGCGCGTGTCGCCCGCCAGCGGCACCAGCACGCGCAGGTAGGCCAGGTGCGCCAGCAGGAAGGCGCCAAGCCCGCCCATGAACGAAAACGTCAGCGTCGGCAGCGCCAGCAGGAGGTCGCCCAGGGCTGAGAACAGCAGCGCCGTGACCAGCCAGCGGCGCTCCACAAGCGGCCGGTGGAACCACGCGGCGCGTGCCAGCAGCACCGCCATCGCGGTCTTCCATGCGGGCTGCATGGCGATATGCCCGGTCAGCGGCGCGCCGTCAGGCAGCTCGATCGCCACCTGCACCAGCAGCGCGCCGTAGATGATGCCGGCCAGCGTGCCCGCGATCCACCACTCGCGCACGCGTGCCGGCATCATCATCGACAGCCAGCTCATGGGCGCGCCCCCACTGCCAGCCGCGCATTGGGCGCCACGCCGAACACGTCGGGCGCGTACATCGCTTCCACGCGCGTGGGCGGCAGCGCGAAGTCGCCGGCGTTGTTCAGCCGCACCGTGTATTCGACCGATACCGTGCCTTTGGGCAGGTAGCCGAAGTACTCGCGGTAGGCTTGCGGCGTGCGCTCGGTGTAGGCCGGCCAGGCCGCGCCCTTGCGCTGCTCGCCGCGCGTGGCGATCTGGGAGTCACGGCCCAGGCCGCTGCCGAGGATGGTGGCGCCGGCAGGCACCGGATCGCTGACCACCACCCAGGTCATGTCGGCCTGCGCATCGATCTCCAGCTTGACTCGGTAGACATCGCCGCGCGACCACTTGCCCTTCACCGCCTGCTCCTGCGGCGTCACGGTGCGCTTGATGCGGTAGCCCGCGGCCAGCGGCGCGGTCACCGGCACCGCCGCCAGCGCCCGCACCGTGGCCCACGGATGGCCGGCGCCGGCGTGCTCCACCTGCAGCGTGCCGCCGTCGGCTCCGGTCGGCCACGGCAGGTCGATGCTGCCCTGGGCCACGCCGTCGGTGCGCTGCGCGCGCGCCCAGTCGAAACTGCGTGAGGCGTCGGCCGCATTGCTCAGGCTCGCCCGTGTGGTGCCCGCCACCGGCGTCTTCTCGAACGCCTGCGAGAAGCGCGTCACTGCCAGCATGCCCCAGGCATTGGCAGTGGTGGTGCCCCAGGCACCATGCACCTGCCGGCCCAGCAGCCCGGTGGCCAGTTGCGGCGCATCTTCCTTCCAGCCCGGCAGTTCCGACGCCAGCGCCAGCAGGCGCGCGGCATTGGTGTCGCCGCCGGCCATCATCCACCACCAGTTGTCGTTGCGCTCGGTGGAGAACGCCAGGCGCGTGCCCTGCACCGTCAGGCGCGAGCGCAGCAGCTGCTGCGCCTCGGCCAGGCGTTGCTCGCGCTGCGGGATGTCCTGCATGCGCGTGAGCAGCAAGGTCCAGTCCAGCAGCGCAGAGGTCGGCCACTGCGCCGGCAGGATCTGGATCGAGCCCAGCATGCGCGCCTGCGCATGGCCGGTGCGCGACAGGGCCTCGAGCGCGGCCAGCTTGCGCGCTTCCAGGTACTGCGTGCCGGCCACCGGCGCCCAGCTGTCGCGGCGGATGCGGCCTTCGACGAAGTCAGTCAGCCCGCGCTCCATCTGCGTGCGCTGCGCGTCGGGGATGCGCAGCGCCAGCCCGGCGCGCGCGGCCTCGTCGGTGACCGCCAGCAGGTAGGCGGTCAGCACTTCGCTGCCGAAGTCGCCGTCGGCGTTCAGCGGGAAGTACGAGGCCAGCCCGTTGGCATCGAGATAGGACGGCAGCTGCGTCATCAGCGCGTCCCACGCGGCGGTGTCGTTCAGGCCGATCGCTTTCGATGCGCGCTGCTCCAGGCAGGTGAACGGGTAGTTGCGGAACCACTCGCGCACGCCCGGCATGCCGCCCGCCAGCGACGACTCGAAGTTGACCTGCAGCCCGCCGCGCACCTTGCCCGCCGGATCCGCCAGGGCACCCGGCGGCGCCTTAATTGGCACCGACAGCGACGGCGACACCTGCGCCAGCGTGGCCTGCTGCACCGTCACCGGCACGGCCGGCACGATCTGCTGCGACACCTTGATGCGGTCGGCCGCGCCACCCGTGCCCTGCTCGCTCGCCTGCACTTCCCACGTCACCGTGCCGCTGCGCGAGTACGCCAGCAGCGCGGGCGCGGTCACGTCCCAGCCGATCTCGCGCGCTTCGCCGGCAGGGATCTGCACGGTCTGCACCGGCAGGCTGGTCTCGTTGCCGAGCAGCGTGCCGCGCGCGCTGGCCTGCACCGTCATCGCGCGCCTGGTGGTATTGCGCAGCGTGAACATGGCGCGGTAGCGGTCCTCCTCGCGCACCAGCAGCGGCAGGCCGGAAATCACCTGCAGGTCCTGCGTGGCGGCGATGGTGGCGCTGCCCGTGCCGAAGCGGCCGAGGCCGAGGTCCGCCACCGCGACGATGCGGAAGCTGGTCAGCGAATCGTTGAGCGGCACCTCGATGCTGGCGCGGCCCTCCGCGTCGAGCTGCACGCGCGGGTTCCATACCAGCAGCGTGTCGAACAGCTCGCGCGTGGGGCTCTTGCCGCCGCCGCCGCCCGCCGGCACCGCCTTGCGCCCGTAGTGGCGGCGCCCGATGATTTCCATCTGCGCGGTCGACGTCTCCACGCCGTAGCCGCGCCGCTGCAGCATCGCATCGAGCAGGTCCCAGCTGGTGTTGGGCATCAGTTCCAGCAGCGCCTGGTCCACCGCGGCCAGCGCCACTTCGCCGTTGGCGGCAGGCTTGCCGTCTGGCAGCTTCACCTGGATCGCCACGCGCGCCTTGCCGCGCACCGGATAGCTGGCCTTGTCCGGCGTCACGGTAACGTCGAGCCGGTGGCCCGCATTGCCGACGCGGATCTCCGCCAGCCCCAGCCGGAAGGCCGGCTTGGACAGGTCTACCAGCGCGGTCGGCGCGGCGTATTCGCGGCCCTCGCTGCGGAACGCGCGCCACCACTCGCCCGGCTGGCGCCAGCCCCAGGTGAAGAACGAATACCAGGGCACCTCATGCAGGCGCCCACGCAAGGCCAGCACCGACACGTAGACGTTGGGCCCCCACTCCGGCTTCACCTGCACGCGCACGGTGGGATCGCTGCCGTGCAACTCGACCACCTGCGTCTGGTAGATGCCCTCGCGCTCCACCGCCACCAGCGCGGTGGCGTGGCGGAACGGCATGCGCACCTGGAACACCGCGGTCTCGCCCGGCGCGTAGGACTTCTTCTCCGGCAGCAGGTCGATGCGGTCATGGTTCTCGCCGCCGAACCAGAGCTCGCCCTGGCGCGTGACCCAGACCGTCGAGGCCGCTTGCGCGGTGCGCCCGTCCTTGTCGCGCGCGCTCGCCACCAGTTCGATCTGGCCGGCCTGCTCCAGCGCCACGTCGCAGCGCGCACGGCCCTGCGCATCGGTGCGGGTCTCGCACACGGTGCCGAGGTCGCGCGTCTCGGAGCGGTTGTCATAGCGGTAGAAGCCGCCCACCACGCGCTTGCGCGCCGAGGTGGTGATGCGTGCCCGCGCGTTGATCTTGACCGGCGCATCCGCCACCGGCTTGCCGTTGACGTCCAGCACCACGCCGTGCACGGCCAGCTTCTGCTTGACCGAGACCCAGCCATCGGTGCGGATGCCGGCCACCACCGCCGCCGGCCACACCGGCACGGTCTGGCGCAGGGTCTGGATCTCGCCGTTGGGGTCGGCAAAGCCGGCTTCGAGCAGCAGGTCGCGCGGGGCTTCGGTCTTGGGCAGCTTGCGCAGCGTGACAGTGCCGTTGCCGTTCTTGTCGAGCGTCACCGGCAGCTTGTCGGCGACCAGCTTCTGGCCGTCGGCACTGGCATCGCTCTGCTCGCCCTCATCCATCTCCTCGTCGCCGCTGGCGCTTTCGCGCTGGGCGCGCGGCGGGTTGAACGAGAACTCGTCATAGCCGGGGAAGCTGACGTATTTGTCGCGCAGCAGCGCGGACACGCGCACGGGCAGCCCGGCCGCGCCGCCGCCGGAGAGGTAGTGGATCTCCACGCCGACCGGCAGTTCGGCAGGCGCGACCACGGGCCCCGCCTTGCCAGCCACCTGCAGCGTGCCGGCCAGCACCGGCAAGCGGAATGCCTCGACCCGGAAACTGCCGCTGGTGTAGCTGCGCGCGCCGCCATTGTCCTGCGCGCCTTCGCCCTTCTGCGTTTCCAGCTCCACGCTGTAGACCCCCAGTTTGGCCGCCGGCGGCACCTGGAAGGTGCTCTCCGCGCTGCGCCCGCCGGTCGCCGTATGGCGCCATTGCAGCGGCAGCTCGTAGGTCTGGCCGCTGCCTTCATGGCGGATCACCACGCGCGTGGGCAGCGGACGGCTGGCCGGCGGCAGGGCAAAGCCCTGCGCGGTCTCGGCACGGATCAGGTGCTTCATCGACACGGTCTCGCCGGCGCGCAGCAGCGTGCGGTCGAAGATGGTGTGGGCGCGCACTGTGGGTGCGGTGCTGGTGTCGGTCGGCACATTGAAGCGCCAGCTCTCGATGCCGCGGTTCCAGTCCGACATCACGAAGGCCATGTCGGCCTTGCCGCGTGCCTGCGGGTGGCCGACGCCGATGCGGGCAGAGACGAAATAGCCCGACAGCCCGTTCTGGTCGCAGGCGCCTTCGGGCGCGGCCGCCAGCCTGGCAAAGCGCACCACGCCGCTGGCGTCGGTACGGCCTTCACCCAGCAGGCGGCCGCTGCAGTCGCGCACCGCCACGGCGGCATCGGCAACCGGCTTGCCATCGTCCAGCGCGGTGACCCAGGCCAGCCCGGTGCGGCTGCCATCGTCTTCATTGCCGGCACTGCGGCCCAGCTTGAAATGCACGCCCAGGTTGGTAACCAGCGCCGCGGTGCGCACGTACATCGGCGCGCGCTTGCCCAGCAGCGACTCGCCCAGCATCGGCGAGGCGATCTCCACCACATGGAAGCCCGGTTCCGGCAGCGGGATGCCCACCACCTCGAACGGCCGCGGCGCATCGCCCGAAGGCTTGGGCACGGCCAGCTTCTGCACGCCGGGGGCGCGCTCGAGCAGAGACACCGAGCGCGTCTCGATCGACACCGCATTGCGCGGGTTGTTGACGCGATACGGCGAGCGGCCCGCCAGCACGGCGTCGAGCTCGGGCCGGGTATAGCTGGCCTCATGCATGCGGCGCACCAGGCCAAACCATTGCATCACGGCCGTGTCGTCGTCCACGCGCAGCTTCATCACGGTGCCGGCCCTGGCCTGGACGCCGCGCACGGCGAGGTCAGCCTCGACGTTGCGCAGCGTCACCGGCAGCAGCGGCGGGTAGTCGGCCGGCGCCTTGCCGCGCGGCAGCTCGCCGAAGCGTTCCACCACGCCAAACGGCGCCGCGGCAAACTTGGCCAGCGGCGGCATCGATGCGGTGGCCACCTTGAGCGGGAACAGGTCGGCATTGGCCAGCGAGCGGCCGCTGTCGTCCTTCAGGTTGCGCGGCACTTCGATGGTGAACTGGGCCTTCTCCGCGAACGGCGCGGCAAAGGTCAGCGCGCTGACGCTGGCGTCCGGCGCCAGGTCGGGATCGAACTGCGGCGCACGCGGGCCGGACGGCGTCTTCAGCACCACGCTCTCGGCCAGCTTGCGCGGCACCGGCGAGGAGAAGCTGACCGACATCGGCCGCAGCGGCGTGCACGGCGACTGCGCGTGTTCACGCTCGCAGCTGAAGCTTGCGGTGAAGGGTTCGCGCACGGTGTAGTCAAAGCGGCGCTCATCGCGCGTGGCCACGCCGGAGGGCGTGGCAATACCCGCGCCCAGCACCAGCTGCACCCGCGCCGCGGCCGGCAGCCGCTGCTGGCAGGCAAGCAGGTGCACGGCATCTGGCGCCTGCTTGGCGATGCGTTCCCAGTGGATGGCTTCGAGCACGGCATCGCGCTCCTTGCCGGCGAGCAAGCGCACCGGGATGCGCTCGCCCAGCCCCTGCGCCTGGCACCAGGCGTGTTCGCGCACCGAGGCCGCGGTGGCGGCGCCATTGAAGCGCAGCGCAAAGACCTGGTCTTCCTCGATCTCGCCGCCCGCAGGCCGGCTGGACACGACCGTCGGGCCGCCGGTCTCGAACCGGTACTCCGGTTTGCCGGCATAGGCGGTGCCGGCCACGCTGCGCAGGCCGGTACGCATGCGCACGGTGCAGCGCACGCCCGGCGGCAGGTCGCTGGCAAAGTCGTAGACCCAGTTCTTCGCATCGATCCAGCGGGCCTGCCCGCCGGTGCCGGCACCGGTGCAGGAAACCGCCGCGGGAGCGGTGGCCTGGACGTCGCCCATCGGCACCATGTCCTCGTCGAAGCGGATCGCCACCTGCCTGACCTGCCCGACCGTGCCTTCGGGGGAGAAGCGCGTCACCTGTGCGGCCTGCGCGCCGCCTGCTGCCAGGATTCCAAGCGTGGCCACCAGGGCCAGGACTGCACGCGGCGCATGCGATTGCATTGGTAACCTGCCAAGACCCCGATCGGCTCGAGCGACGATTCCCTTCATCCTGCCATCCTCCGTTCCCGCCACGTTTGCGGCACCCGGCGAGGGTGACACGCACGCCACAGGAGCGCAAGACCGGCACGCAAACCTGCAACGCGCCGCAGGAAAAGTTTTAGCGCAGGTGCGACAGCGGCAAGGGCCCGTCGCATTTGATGGCGGTCAGCACGATATTCGAACGCACGCTTTCCACACCCGGCACGCGCATCAGCCGCTTCATGGTGAATTCAGCCAGCGTGGGCAGGTCTGGTACGACCACGCGGATCAGGTAGTCAGCCTCGCCGGCCACCGAATAGCACTCCTGCACCTCTTCCAGCAACAGGATCTCTTCGCGGAAGCGTTCGATGATGGTGTCGGCATGGTGGGCCAGCTTGACGCTGATAAAGACCATCACCCCCAGGCCCAGCGCCTGCGAGGACAGGTTGACGCGGTAGCCGGTGATGACGCCGTCGGCTTCCAGCCGCGCCAGCCGGCGCCCGACCTGGCTGGGCGACAGGTGCACGCGTTCGGCCAGTTGCTGGTGAGTGGTGCGGCCGTCGGCCTGCAGGACGGCCAGCAGCGCGAGGTCGAAGGGGTCCAGGGAGACGCCGGAGGCAGCCATACACAAATTCCGCACTCTTTATTTGAACGATGCACATTATATGCGCCACCACACCAAAACAAGCGGATTTTGCGGCCTTTCTGCGCGCTCGGCTGTCTAAACTACGCAGTAAATCCGCATTCATGCTGCCGCCGATGCAGCAAGCACGCATTACAAGGAGACGCGCACCATGTCCATCGCCACGGCCACCGAAGCCCCCGGCGCCTTCCAGGGCACCCTGACCGACAAGCTCAAGGAACAGTTCGACGCCGGCCTGCTGTCCGGCCAGGAACTGCGCCCGGACTTCACCATCGCCCAGCCGGTGCACCGCTACACCAGCACCGACCACGCCATCTGGCGCAAGCTATACGAGCGCCAGGCCGCGATGCTGCAGGGCCGTGTCAGCGATGAATTCCTGCAGGGCCTGGCCACGCTGGGCATGGACAAGGACCGCGTCCCCGATTTCGACCAGCTCAACGAAACCCTGATGCGCGCCACCGGCTGGCAAGTCGTGGCCGTGCCCGGCCTGGTGCCGGACCAGGTGTTCTTCGAGCACCTGGCCAACCGCCGCTTCCCGGCCAGCTGGTGGATGCGCAAGCCCGAGCAGCTGGACTACCTGCAGGAGCCGGACTGCTTCCACGACGTGTTCGGCCATGTGCCGCTCTTGATCAACCCGGTCTTTGCCGACTATATGGAGGCCTACGGCAAGGGTGGCCTGAAGGCGGCCGGGCTGGGCGCGCTGGACATGCTGTCGCGGCTGTACTGGTACACGGTGGAATTCGGCCTGATCCGCACCCCGCAGGGCCTGCGCATCTACGGCGCGGGCATCCTGTCGAGCCAGGGCGAGTCGATCTACAGCCTGGATTCGGCCAGCCCCAACCGGATCGGCTTCGATGTGCGCCGCATCATGCGCACGCGCTACCGCATCGACACCTTCCAGAAGACCTACTTCGTGATCGACAGTTTCGAACAGCTGTTCGACGCCACCCGCCCGGACTTTGCGCCGCTGTACGAAGAACTGCGCGCGCAGCCGACGCTTGGCGCGGGCGACGTAGCCCCGGGCGACCAGGTGCTCAATGTCGGCACCCGCGAAGGCTGGGCCGATACCGAAGACATCTGATCCGGCCCTCGCCGGCAAACCCGGCGCTCCCTGCCCCGCTTGCCGCTTTGTGAAACAATGCCGGCATGCCCGCCGCCACGGCGCGGGCGGGCCGGCTTTCCGCATTGATTTGCGGCCTTCGTTTTCGTTACGACCAGATCGAGCCCCCTATGACTCCGCTTTCCCCGCAAGCCCGTGCCACGCTGCTGGCAGACCTGCCCGGCTGGACCACCGTCCAGGACCGCGACGCGATCTTCAAGCGCTTCACCTTCCATGACTTCAATGCCGCCTTCGGCTTCATGACCCGCGTGGCGATCCAGGCCGAGAAGGCCGACCACCACCCGGAATGGTTCAACGTCTACAACCGGGTCGACATCACGCTGTCCACGCACGATGCCAACGGCCTGACCCAGCGCGACATCGACCTGGCCCACTTCATCGAGCGCGCCGCCGACGCGGTGACCGACTAAGCGCGGGCACGGCGGCAGCTGTAGGCAATCCGTAAGGAACCGGGCGCCTGCGCCTAGTACAATCTGCGGCAGGCCCGCGCCTTCCGTGTGCGCCAAGAGGCCTTCCCTCCAGCCATGCCCAACTTCCTGCCCGAGCTGCCGCCATGCGTATCCTGCTGATCGAGGACGACCGCCAGATTGCCAGCGGCGTCGAAGCCGGCCTGTCCCGTGCCGGCCACCAGGTGCGCGTCGTCCACGACGGCGTCTATGCCACCGAACATCTGCTGCGCGAGCAGCACGACCTGGTCATCCTGGACCTGGGCCTGCCCGGCATCGACGGCATGACCCTACTGGCGCGCTACCGCGCCCGCAACCGCACCACCCCGGTCATCATCCTGACTGCGCGCGACGAGCTGGAAGACAAGCTCTCGGGGCTGAACGCCGGCGCCGACGATTACCTGATCAAACCCTTCGCCCTGCCCGAGCTGGAAGCCCGCGTGCGCGTGCTGCTGCGCCGCAGCCAGCAGGGCGAGGCCGCACCCGAGCGCGACGTGCGCCTGGGGCGCCTGCGGCTGTCGGGCAACGACCGCCGCATGTTTATCGACGCCCGCCCGCTGGAGCTGTCGCCGCGCGAGTTCGCGGTGCTGGAACTGCTGCTGCAGCGCCAGGGCCGCGTGGTCAGCAAGGCGCAGCTGCAGGACCACCTGGCCACCTTTGCCCACCCCGCCGGCGAAGGCGGCGATACTGTGGGCGACACCGCGATCGAGGTCTATGTGCACCGCGTGCGCAAGAAGCTCGAGGACAGCGATGTCGAGATCGTCACCGTGCGCGGCTTCGGCTACCTGCTGCAAATCCGCGCCGGACAATGAAACCGCTCCGGCCGCCGCGGTTATCCGACACGCGGCCCTGTCCTTCGGCCTAGCCGGCAATGTGGCCTCGCTCCCGCACCTCCTCCCGGATTTCCTGGCGCACGGCCTCCCGCATCGCAACGCGGAACGTGCCCCCATCTTCCGCCACGGCTGACGCCGCGGGCGCCACCCCTGCGCCCGCGGCGACGCGCCAGGCCTCCCGCCCCGGCTCCAACATCAGCCTGCGCGCGCACCTGCTGCGCGCACTGGCCACGCCGTTGTTTGCGCTGGTTCTGACCAGCGGCTCGCTGTCGTACTGGCTGGCGGCGCATTACACCACGCAGGTGTTCGACCGCGCGCTGTATGGCGTGGCCAACAACATCGCCCAGCAGATCCGCATTGCCGGCCCGCGCCTGGAGCAGGACATCCCGATGATCGCGCAGACGCTCGTCGAGGCCGAGGGCACCGACCGCATCTACTGGCGCATCCACGGCCCCGACGGGCTGATCGGCGGCATGGACACTTGGCTGGGCTACGGCACCGGCCAGACCACGCTGCACGATGCGCGCCTGTTCTACGCCTGGTTCAGCGGCCGCCAGGTGCGCGCGGTGCGGCTGCCGGTGATGCTGCCCAGCGCCGCGGTCGACGAACTCGGCACCAGCGAGGCCGGCAAAGCCGCGCGCGGGCCGATCGTGGTGGAAGTGGCTGAGCTGCTGGACCGGCGCGAGACCGCCGCCAACGAGATCCTGCTGTCGGTGTCGGTACCACTGATCCTGCTGCTGCTGGTCGGCAGCCTGATCCTGTCGCACGTGCTCAAGGAAGAGCTGGTGCCGCTGCAGATCCTGGCCGACAAGCTCAACCGGCAGACTGCCCGTTCGCTCGCCGCGCTGGACGAGACCCAGGTGCCGGCCGAGGTGGCACCGCTGATCCGCGGCCTTAATGCGCTGCTGGCGCGGCTGCGCGACGCGCTCGACGCGCAGCGCAAGTTCATTGCCGATGCGGCGCACCAGCTGCGCACGCCGCTGACCGCGGTCAAGCTGCATGCCGACCGGGCCCAGGAAGCCGATTCGCTGGAAGTCGCCCGGCATGCGCTGCGCGAGGTGCAGACCGCCGCCGACCGCGCGGTGCGGCTGTCCAACCAGCTGCTGTCGCTGGCGCGCGCCGAGCCCGGGCTGTCGCTGGAGCGTCTCGGACCGGTGGAACACTTCGACCTGGCCGAGCTGGCCTTCGAGATCGGAGCCGAATGGGTGCCGCAGGCGCTGGCGCAACGCATCGACCTGGGCTTCGAGATCCTGCCCGGCCCCACCTTCACCGGCAGCGCGCCCGCCGTGGTGCGCGGCAACCGGCTGCTGATGCGCGAGGCTCTGTCCAACCTGATCGACAACGCGGTGAAGTACGTGCCCGCGGGCGGGCGCATCACGGTGCGCGCAGGCGGCGAGGCCATGGGTCACCGCGGCATGGCGGTGGTGATGGTGGAAGACAACGGCCCCGGCATCCCGCCGCAGCGGCGCGAGGAAGTCTTCAAGCGCTTCTTCCGCGGCGACCGCGCCCCCGAGCCGGGCGGCGGGCGGGCGGCCCACAGCGGCGGCGCCGGGCTGGGGCTGGCCATCGTCCATGAGATCGTGACGCTGCACCAGGGCACCATCCGCATCGAGGACGTGCCGCCGGTGCCGGGTGCGGCTGGCGATGCACCGGCGGCAGGCGGTGCGCTGGAACGGCGGCCGACCATGCGCTTCGTGATCCGGATCCCCTGCGAACCGCCAGGATCGGTGGCCTGAACCCGCTGCTGCGCTGGCGGCGGCGCGGGTCGAGACGCGCGCTTTACTTGTCCTTCGTCTTCTTTTCCTTCGGCGCCAGCATGGTGCCGCGGCATTGCGGGCTGCCGCAGCGGCACTCGAACTCTTTCTTCAGCTTGGCCGTATAGCGCGCGTCAATGACCAGGCCGTAGTCATAGAACAGTTCCTCGCCCTGGGCGATATCGCGCAGCGCGTGGATAAACACGCGGCCCTTCTTCTCGCGCGCCTCGCAGTTGGGTTCGCAGGCATGGTTGATCCAGCGCGCGCGGTTGCCGCCGTACTTGGCGTCGATCACGCTGCCGTCGTCCAGGCTGAAGTAGAAAGTGTGGTTGGGATCGCTGGGATCGTGCGGATGACGCTCCAGCGCCTTCTTCCACGAAATGTGCTCGCCCTTGTACTCGATCACGCGTTCGCCTTCGGCAATCGGGCCGATCGCATAGACGCCCTTGCCGTGCACGCCTGACTGGCGCACCTCGATCCGGTCGCTCGCCGTCTTCTTCCTGCCCTCGCCTGCTGCCTTGCGCTTTGCCTTGTCCGCCATTTGCCTTTCCGTGCTCGTCGCCTGTTGTGCCTGAGTGGCCCGCTGTGCCGGCCGTTCCGGCGCGATCGGGGATGATACCGGTGCAACCGTGACACGTATACGTAACGTCCTTTTTTCCGGCGCCCTCACCGTATACGCCTTTGGGTGCAGCCGACAGGTATACGGCACCCCGTTTACACCCCAGCCGCGACGCGCGTTTACCTGCGCGTATGTGGATAACCCCGCCCGGAACTGTGGACAAGCACGCGGATTGGATGTGGGCTGCCTGGGGCTGGCATGGGGATGCCTCAGGCATAAGTCGGAGGGGGTTCGGCACCGGCCTCGCCCATCGGGCTGAGTCATCCACCTCGGCCAACATTGGATACGACCACTTCTCGTTTACGTAAACCTTTGAAGCGAAAGACGTTTACACGGTTTTCCACAGCGGGGGCGGGTGTTTACCTACTACTACTATTTGTATACATGAAAGAAAAAGGTAAACCGAAAGAACGAGCCAGGCACGTCAGCGAAAGAAGGAAGGCCCCGAAAGGCTTCATCCGAATGGCCGGGGCCGTAAACGTCGCGATAGCGAGAGACTTGGTGGTTTTGGGTTTGATCGGGGGCGTATACCTCGGGCGTATACGCCCAATCACACCAGCTTGCGCGTATACGCTGGCGACAGGATCTGGGGCCGGGCTGTAACCGATCCCCAAGGCGCCATGCATGCGCCGAATAGCCGCGCGGTTCGCCGCCAGGCCCATGATCCGGCAACATGCAACATAGTGCAGTTCGTGCATCCGAGGCTCCCAGAGCGCCTGCAAGCGCTTCTGGCCGACGCTGGCTCTCCAGCCCTGTCCAATACGCCTGAGCGTGCGCAGAGGGCCTCTGAGGGGCTCTGGCGACGGATGGGCAAGGGCACATGCCCTCAATCGCGTTGCACGAACCCCGGTGCCCTGCCCTGTCACCTTAGGGCCCTTTCGTCACCTTCCGCCACTTGCCATGGCTGCGCCCGGCTGCGTCGATTTGCCGCGAAGCCCAGCCTGGCGCGGCCTCGCGGAAACTGCCAGGTAACAATCTGTTCCCGGTGCGCCTTGCCCGACACGGTATCATGTGGCCCGCGGCGTCTTTGCCGAAGCGGTGCCAGCCAGGCCGCCCGGCATGCGGACGCCTGTGTTTTATCAACTCGATACGGAGTGAAGCATGACGAAAACCGAACTGATCGACGCTATCGCAGCCGGGGTGGACGGTCTGACCAAGGCCAAGGCAGAACAGGCACTGAACGTGACCCTGTCGGCCATCATGGACGCAGTGGCCAAGGGCGACACGCTGAGCCTCATTGGCTTTGGCACGTTCAGCAAGGGCGAGCGTGGCGAGCGCATGGCGCGCAACCCGCGTACCGGCGAAGAAATCAAGGTCGAAGCAGCCAAGACCGTGAAGTTCAAGGCTGGCCAGAAGTTCAAGGACGCTGTCAACCAGTGAGCCTGACGGGCTGCACTGCAGGGCCCGAATTGTCAGACCCCGCCATGCCGCCGCCCGGTGCCCGAGGGCGCAGGCGAGCGCCAGGCGGGGGACGTTATCCACAGCGGTAAGCTGATCTTCTGCAGTATCCGCCGCATCGCTGAATCCGCCTTCGGGGCGATCGCGCGCGAAGTCTTCTAACAGGCGCCCAGCCGTGGCCTTGACAGGCCGGACCGGGTGCCGTGCCACATGGGGCCTCCATGCTCGCCCGTCCGCCGCGCCGCAGATCTCCACAGCGTTATGCACAGCGCTTTCCACAGCCGGTTCCACAGCTTTCTCCACAGGCTGCGGGCACCATGCGCGCGGCTTGCGTTGCCGTGGCGCTGGCATTGCTGACTGCCTGCACCACCGTCAGCGAGCCGGTGCGGCCGCAGGCGCGCGCCCTGCCCGACACCGAAAGGCCGGAGACGCGCCCGGGCGCCACGCCGCGCGAACGCATCGTCGAAATCGCCACGCAGGAATGGGCCCGCTGGGGCGGGCAGGTGGTGCGGCTGGGCCGGGACGACACGTCCTGCGTCACCTACAGCCCGGTGCCCGCACCGGAGCTGCCTGCGCCACTGCCAGGGATCCTGGAGGCCCAGCCAGCGTCCCCCGCAGAGGCAGCCGGGGCACCCGCTGCCGCCACCACCGACACCGAATCCAAAACCAACGGCAACCCGCCACCCGCTGCCAGTTGCCTGTCCTTTCCGGACGGCACCGGCATGGAAGCCACGCCCCTGGGCTGCACGCTGGCGCGCCGCTACTGGGGCATCGTCGGCGAAGCGCCCAGCTGCCGGCAGGTGACGCGGGGGTCCTGGGCCTGGTCGGCGGTGTTTATCTCATGGGTGCTGCGCAAGGCGGGGCTGGACGAGCGCCAGTTCCTGACCGGGCAGTCGCACTCGATGTACGTGGTCGATGCCCGCGACGGCATCCTGCCCAGGCCGGCCTTCCATATCGAGCCCGTCCCCGCCATGCCCCGGCCCGGCGACATCATCTGCGCCGGGCGCGGGCGCGACCGCTATCTCGAGGACATCGCCGAAATCGGCTTCGGCACCACGCCCATGCACTGCGACATCGTGGTCGGCGTGGATCCGGCCACGCGCGTGGTGCGTGCCATCGGCGGCAATGTCCAGCAGTCGGTGTCGATGGAGGAGATCGAGCTGGGCGATTCGGGCCGGCTCGACGGCGTCACCAATTCGCATATGCCGTGGCTGCTGGTGATGCGCAACGACCTGCAATAGCTGGTTTATTGATGCCATTTATCAAGGCATCACGATTTCATGTGATTTGATTATTCGCCGGAATAATCCTGCGCTCAGTCAAACAGTTCCAGCTGCGACGTATCCCGGTCGCTGGTCCCTACCCCCACCCCCAGCAGCCGCACCGGCAAGCCCCGGCGCGCATGGCCCTCGGCCAGCAGGCGCGCGTAGACGGTGCGGTCCGGCGCGTGGCCGCGGCATTCCACCGTGGTCTGGCGGAAGTCAGAGAAGCGCAGCTTCACGGTCAGCTTGTCGATGGTGTCATGTGCCTGAGCCCGGTCAATGCGGGCTTCGAGCATGGCGACGAGCGGTTCCAGCTCGGCCATGCAGGCCTGCAGGTCGGGCAGGTCGTCGGCATAGGTCTCTTCCACGCTGATCGACTTGCGCTCGCGCTCGGGCGTGACCTCGCGCTCGTCGACGCCGCGGCACAGCTTGTAGAGCCGCGCCCCGAAGACACCGAACTCGCGGTGCAGCCGGTCCGGCGACCACGGCCGCAGGTCGCCGCAGGTCTCGGCACCCAGGCGCCGCAGCTTGGCCGCGGTGACCTTGCCCACGCCGTGGATGCGCTCCACCGGCAGCGCGGCGACAAAGCCATCGACCGCCGCCGGCTTGACCACGAACAACCCGTCGGGCTTGTTCCAGTCGCTGGCGATCTTGGCCACGAACTTGCTCGGCCCCACCCCGGCCGATACCGTCACGCCCACTTCATCGCGCACACGCTGGCGGATTTCCTCGGCGATGCGGGTGGCGCTGCCGGCGTGGCGGGTGCACAGGCTCACATCCAGGTAGGCCTCGTCCAGCGACAGCGGTTCGACCAGCGCGGTGTATTCGCGATAGATCGCGAAGATCTGGCGCGAGACCTCGCGGTACTTGTCCATTGCCGGGCGCACGATCAGCAGGTCCGGGCAACGCTTGAGCGCCTGTGCCGATGGCATCGCCGAACGCACGCCAAAGGCGCGCGCTTCATAGTTGCAGGTGGCAATCACCCCGCGCCGGTCGGGCGAGCCGCCCACGGCCATCGGGCGGCCGCGCAGCGACGGCTCGTCGCGCATCTCGACCGAGGCATAGAAACAGTCGCAGTCGCAATGAATGATCTTGCGCTGGACCGCGGGCGTGGCATCAGGCGGGGCAGACATGGTGGCCAGGCACCGTATCGGTTATCCGTGCGATGAATGAAATCGTTTGATTTTCAGTTGGCTTCATTGATGGATTGGATGACTGCGGGCTTCTGCCGCGTATTCATCCATAGCCCCTCGGCCGCATACAAGGCCAGCGACAGCCAGATCAGTGCGTAGCCGACCTGCTTCTGCACCGGGAACGGTTCGTTCCACAGCCATACGCCCAGCAGCAGCTGCAGCGTCGGCCCGGTGTACTGCAGCAGGCCCAGCAGCGACAGCGGAATGCGCCGCGCGCCGGCGGCAAAGAACAGCAGCGGCACCGCCGTCACCGGCCCGGCCAGCAGCAGCAGCCACTGCGTACCCGGCGCTGCGTGGGTAAAGCTGTCCTGGCCGGTGGCGAACAGCCAGGCCAGCGCCGCCGCGGCCAGCGGGAACAGCAAAAGCGTCTCCAGCGACAGCCCTTCCAGCGCACCCAGCGCACCGGTCTTGCGCAGCAGGCCATAGCCGCCGAAGCTGGCCGCCAGCCCCAGGGCGATCCACGGCAACTGGCCTGCCGCCACCGTCAGCCAGGCCACCCCGGCCGCGGCGACCGCGATCGACAGCCATTGCAGCAGGCGCAGCCGCTCGTGCAGGAACACCACGCCCAGCAGCACGCTGAACAGCGGGTTGATGAAGTAACCCAGGCTGGCATCGACCACGCGGTTAGCCGACACCGCCCAGATATAGAGGAACCAGTTGGCGCACAGCAGCGCCGCGCTGGCGGTGAACGACAGGAGCAGGCGCCGGTCCTTGAGCACCCGGCCGAGCCACGCCCACTGGTGCCGCCACGTCAGGATCAGGCCCAGGAATACCAGCGACCACACCATCCGGTGCAGCAGGATCTCCAGCGGCGCAATACCGGGCAGCGATTTGATATAGAGCGGGAGCAGCCCCCAGATGACGTAGGCCAGGAGGGCGTAGAGAATGCCGAGTTGCATAGGGATTTCCGGTAGATGCCGGCGATTCTACCGGCGCCGCGCGATCCCCGCCCGGCGGGCGCCCGCGTGCCGTGGCCAACAAAAAACCCCATGCTCCCGAGGGAACATGGGGTTTGCGGCAGGCCGCGGACGGCCCGGGGCCGTGTGCCGCTTACAGCTTGCGCGCGAAGCTGAACTGGGCGAAGCCCTGCTCGGCCACGTTGAACCAGGCGGCTTGGTTGTTGCGGAACACGCGCCAGTCGTCGTAGATCTTCTTGAACGACGGGTTCTTGGCGGTTTCGTCGGCATAGGCTTCCTGGGTCGCCTTGAAGCACGCTTCCATGATCTCCTTGGAGAACGGGCGCAGCTTGACGCCGTTTTCCAGCAGGCGGGCCAGCGCCTGCGGGTTGACCGTGTCGTACTTGGCCATCATGTTGGTGTGCGCCTCGATGGTGGCGGTTTCCAGCGCGCGCTTGTACAGCGCCGGCAGCTTCTCGTACTCGGTGGCCGAGGCGTAGAACGACAGCTGCGCGCTGCCTTCCCACCAGCCCGGGTAGTAGTAGTACGGCGCCACCTTGTAGAAGCCCAGCTTCTCGTCATCGTACGGGCCCACCCACTCGGCCGCGTCGATGGTGCCTTTTTCCAGCGCGGGGTAGATGTCGCCGCCGGCGATCTGCTGCGGCACCACGCCCAGGCGCGACAGCACCACGCCGGCAAAGCCGGCGATGCGGTACTTCAGTCCCTGCAGGTCGGCCACGGTCTTGATTTCCTTGCGGAACCAGCCGCCCATCTGCGCATTGGTGTTGCCGCCCAGGAAGTTGACGACGTTGTATTCCTTGAAGAACTCGCGCATCAGCTTCATGCCGTTGCCCTGCAGCATCCAGGCGTTCTGCTGGCGTGCGGTCAGGCCGAACGGGACGGTGGTGTCAAAGCACAGCGTCGGGTTCTTGCCGAAGTAGTAGTAGCCGGCGGTGTGGCCGATCTGCACGGTGTTGTTCTGCACCGCGTCCAGCACCTGCAGGCCCGGCACGACTTCACCGGCGGCAAAGACCTTGATGTTGAACTTGCCTTCGGTCAGTTCCTTGACGCGGGTCGACAGCAGTTCGGCACCGCCGAAGATGGTGTCGAGCGACTTGGGGAAGCTCGAGGCCAGGCGCCATTCCACGGCCGGGTTGCTGCCGACCACGGCCGGCGCTGCCGGGCCGCTGGCGGCGGCGGGCGCTGCCTTCTCTTCACCCTTGCCGCACGCGGCCAGTGCCCCGGTGGCGGCCACGGCCGACGCTTTCAACAGAAAGGAACGACGTTCCATCTCCACTTCTCCTCTTATAGATATTGATTCGGATGCAGGCTCGCGGCTTGCATGATGCCGCGCGCCGGACCGTGACGCACCAGCCGCCGGGGTACGGCGGCCTGCGCAACGCTGTGCCTGTTGCGAACGGGCACGGCGGCGTGCCCCGCATGCCGGGCGCCGGAAGCGGGCCACGGTAAAGGGCTGTCTTACCCGAAAGACAAGCCAGCCGATTATAGCGGTGGCTCTTTCGCCACGGGGTACCGTGCAAGTGCGGGTTTTCGCTAGTCAATCGCGCCATATCCGGGGGTTTTTCGCATTGTGAGACAGCGCAGGGTGTGATGGATTTTGTAACCCGGCTTGCGGTCAAATGGGTCGGCTGATAAAAAAACAGTCCCGCCTCCGGAGCCCTTGCCTGCTCCGGCCATCGTTGTTGCTTGCTGAATTGCTGTCCGAATTGCCGCCGGTCTCCCGTCTAATTCCCGCCACACCGCCTTGTCCCGGCCCTGCCGGGCGCGGTGGCCTGCCCCTGCGCCGCCTCGGTTTTGCCGTGCTGGCCGCGTGGGGCCTGGTCGCGTGCGCGCAGACCGGGGATGCGACCACCAGTGCCACCACGCCGCCACCCCGCATCGAACCGCACCCGGCGGTGACCGCGGGTCCGGCGCAAACCGCCCGGCCTGCCACGCCGGCCACGGCAGGCGCGGAGGACCCGCTGGCGGCGCTGATCGCCGGCGACGCGGCACCCACGGCCAGCGTGACCGTGCCAGCGGCACCGGCACCAGGCATCACGGGCGAGCCGGCGGCCCAGCCTGCCGTGCAGCCTGACGGCAGCGCGCCGGCAACCCTGGCCCGTACCAGCCCGGCTGCCGACCCCGACTTCGTCGGCCCGCCCGAACCGCCACCCCAGCCGCCGCCACCACTGGTGCTGTTCCCGCCCCGGCTCGGCCAGTTCCAGGCCGAAGCGCCCGCCCAGCCGGCGGACAGCGCCACCGGTGACACACCGCCGGATGCCCCGCCGGTACTGCACTCGCAGCTGCCCGCCGAGGACCCCGCCGGGGATTCCGTGTGGCGCCTCGGTTACAGCGGCCGCGCCGCGGCCGAGGAACGCCCGGCTACCATGCGCGCCTGCCCCGGCGGCGCGCTCTCCACCGGCATCGGCAACGGCCTGGCCTGCCGCAGCGCCGGCGAGGTCAAGATCCGCGAATCGGTGCTGGACCTGGACGGCGGTGCGCAGGTGATGCTGATCGCGCAGGCGCGCGGCACCGACGCCACCACGGTCAATGGCCGCCCCCAGGCGATCGATCCCTATGCCCTGGTGCCGCAGTTCTATACCGCCGTCAGCGGCCTGGCAGTGCTGGACGGCGCCACCATGTGGGCCGGCCGGCGCGACAATGCGCCGTTCCTGCTGTCGTCCGGCCTGCTGCCGCCCAATTCCACGGCGATGCGCTTCGGCGTGGACAACGCCAAGGTGATCGGCGATGTCGGCCTGAGCTACCAGTACACCGCGCGCGCGGACCAGAACGGCCAGAACCTGCCCAGCTACCACTCACTGCGCACCGCGCCCATCAACACCAACGAACAGGGTTCGATCCAGCTCGGCTTCACGCGGGTGGAGGCGCAGCCGCTGGTGCAAGATCCCGGCGGCGCATGGTGGGCGTCTGCGTTGCACGAGCAGAAAGGCGTGCTGTTCGGCACCAACCGGCTCGGGGTGCAGTTCGGATCGGGAGCGCGCAACGCCATGACCGGCTACACCGGCATGGGACCGGCACTGTCGCGCACGCGCGTGGCCGAATCGATGGAATGGAAGGGCCGCTCAGGGCTGAGCGGCGCGGTGGAGCAAAGTCTGCAGTTTGACCGGTCGCCGGTCGGCACGCTGCAGTGGACCACCACGCGCTTGCGTCCTGCTTACGTAGCGAGCAACCAGTTCCGCCTGAATTTCGAGGTCTCGCACGACCAGATCTCGTCCGGCTTCGGCGTCGGCGGCCAGCGCACCGCGCTGACCGTGGCGCCCACGCTGACACTGGGCAAGTCGGCGGGCAATGCCAACCTGCGCGCCTTCTACACCTATAGCCGTGCCAGCGACGTCGACGGCATCGGCTACACCGCGCCGGCCGACGCGTGGGCCTCGCAGCCGAGCGGCTCGATCTTCGGCGTGCAGCTCAATCGGCGCTGGTAGGGGCGCTGGCGGGCGCAGCGCGCCAGTCGGCCTGTGCCGTGGCAGCAGTGGCGGCCGCACCGGGTTTGCGGCACAGCCAGTGGAACAGCAGCGTGGCAGTCAGCCCGCCGCCGATCTGAGCCAGCACGAAGCCCGGCACGTCCTGCGGCCGGATCCCGGTAAAGGTATCGGTCAGCGCGCAGGCGATGGTCAGCGCCGGGTTAGCAAACGAGGTCGACGACGTGAACCAGTAGCCCGCGGTGATATAGCCTGCCACCACGAACGGCACCAGCTGCGGCCGGCTGCGCAGCGTTCCGATGCCCACGCCGACCAGGCCGAAGGTGGCCACGCACTCGCTCCACCACATTGCCGCGCCGGTGCGGCTCTGCGCCGACCAGGCCAGCGCCGGCTCGCCGAACATCGCATGGGCGGCCAGCACGCCGCAGATTCCGCCCGTCACCTGCACCAGCACATAGCGCAGCGCATCGCGCGGCGGCAGCGCGCCCTGCAGCAGCGCCGACAGGCTGACCACCGGATTGAAATGCCCGCCCGAGACCGGGCCAAGCGACACCAGCAAGGCCACCAGCCCGGCACCGGTCGCCAGCGAATTGGCCAGCAGCGCCAGCGCGGTATCGCCGGCGGCGAGGCGCTCGGCACGGATGCCGGAGCCCACCACAATCGCCACCAGCAGCGCCGTGCCCAGGCCTTCGGCCACCAGGCGGCGTGCGAGCGTACTCATCGCTGCGCTCCGTTGACGGCGCGCAGCAGCGATAAAGCGGAGCAACGAACGGGATACGAGAGCGACCGCGAGATCGCGGCAAAGGCAGTAAGGAAAACGTGCAGCGGCAAGATGGACAACGTCGCCTGAGACGACGCCTCGAACGGTGGCGGTTCAGTAGCAAGCCCGCGCACACGCGGTGAGCGCGGACGCGACAGTGTTCCGCTCGCGCACGGAGCGCGTCAATGCGTGGCCGCTTTGTTGTGTGCAGACGCGCGGTATCGAATCGCCGCGCGGGCCGCGGGCCGCGGGCCGTTACCGGTTGCTGGCCGCCAGCCGCAGGCCGAAGCCGACCAGCGCGATCCCGGCCAGTCGCGTTGCCAGCGTGCGCGCGAACGGCAGCGCCCGCAGCCGGCTGGCCACTGCGTTGCCCGCCAGCACCAGCGCCGCCTGGTAGGCTAGGCTGAGCACCGTGACGTGTGCCATCATCGCCGCCAGCGTGGCCGGCGACGCATCCGGGCGCAGGAACAGCGGGAAGAACGCGACAAAGAACAGCACCACCTTGGGGTTGGTCAGGCTCACCGTGAAGCCCTGGCGCAGGTATACGCGCGCTGACTTGCGCGGCTCGGGCACGCCGGCGTCCGCGGCAAAGCGTGTACGCAGCAGCTGCACGCCCATCCAGCACAGGTACGCGGCACCGAACCATTGCAAGCTGTGGAAAAGCAGCGGATTGGCCCGCATCACCGCCGCCAGTCCCGCCACCGCGGCGAGCATGTACCCGAGGTCGCCCAGCAGCGTGCCGCAGACCGCGCCCATGCCGGCCGCCACGCCATTGCGCGCGGTGGCGTTGAGAATGGCGATCGTGCCCGGGCCGGGGATCAGCTGGAACACCAGAATGGCGAGCACGAAGCTGGTGTAGTTCTGGATGTCGAGCATGGTGGCCTGGCAGTGTCGGATGCGAGCGCGGGATGCTTCGCTGCCGCCATGTTAGTGCAGCCTGGCCCATCGCGGCAAAGCGAATGGCTTCACGGCCGCAGCGCGCCTCAGCGCAGCAGGAACGCGATGTCCTCGACGCGGATCTGTGCCACCGGAATGCCCTTGCGGCGCTGGAACAGGATGTGCTGCTGCACGCGGCTGCGCTGCTCGGCAAATGCCGCGGGATCGATTGGCGTGCCCAGGCGCATGTAGTGCTGCACCAGCAGCTTGTAGGCGCGGTGGCGCACCTGCATGGCCTCGGTCTCTGCACGCAGCCGCCGGATCTCTGCCGGGCTGCGGTCGACCGCCTGGTGCAGCTCCTCGACCGTGCGCGCATGCAGCTCGCGGTAGACGTCGCGCTCGGCCTCCATCTGGTGCAGCTCGTCGCGCAGCGCGCGGATCTTGTGCTGCAGCTTCAGCGTCTGCGAGACCGCCTGCTGCACCCGCCCCGCCGCCCCCAGCGCGTGGCTGGCCGCGGCCATGGTGCTCTTCCACAACCCGCGCTCGTCGCCCGCAGTCTGCGGCGGCCAGCGGTTGTCCGTTCCGATCAACGTATCCATCAGACCCCCCAGTAAGAAAGTGATAGCCCTGGGCCGGATGTCCGCGTTATGGGTGCGGCTTGGCCGGCTCGGTCCACGCCGCCGGGCGGCAGCGCATCAGGGCATCGTAGAGATACATATATCGGCTGCCAAGTAGAAGATATTTACTTCTGGGTTGGCTGTTGCGCGTTGCTGGCGTTGAGTCGGGAAGTGTTTCGCCGTTGCGGCGACAGCACGGGGACGGGAATCCGGGCGCGTTTATGACTCTGCACCCCAATGCAAAAAGCCCGGCTGCGGGAGCCGGGCTTTTCTTGTTCTGGTGGCCTGGGACGGAATCGAACCGCCGACACAAGGATTTTCAATCCTCTGCTCTACCGACTGAGCTACCGGGCCAAAGAAGGGAAACTATAACTGGACTTTTTTGGTCAGTCAAGCGTCATGTGCGTCACTGCTCGGCCGGCTCGGGCTTGTTGCGGCCCAGTTCGACGCCGAGCTGCTTGAGCTTGCGGTACAGGTGGGTACGCTCCAGCCCGGTCTTCTCGGCCACGCGGGTCATGCTGCCGTGTTCGCGCAGCAGGTGGTATTCGAAGTAGGCGCGCTCGAACAGGTCGCGCGCTTCGCGCAGCGGCATGTCGAAGGAGAACTGCATCTCGGCCTCGGGCACGCGCGCGGGGTTGCCGTTGGGGGCGGCCTCGGCGGTGGCCTCGGGCACGCCGTCGGCCAAACCGGGTTCGGCCGACGGCGCCGCGGCGGGCGCGGCGGTGGCGGCCGTGCCGCTGCGCGGGCGTTCGATGCCGTGGGCCAGGCCCTGCTCGACCGCGGACAGCAGCTTCTGCAGTGCGATCGGCTTCTCAAGGAAATTGAGCGCGCCGATCTTGGTCGCCTCGACCGCCGTGTCGATGGTGGCGTGGCCCGACATCATGATGACGGGCATCGTCAGCTGTCCCTGCGCGGACCATTCCTTGAGCAGGGTCACGCCATCGGTATCGGGCATCCAGATATCGAGCAGCACGAGGTCGGGCGTACCCGCCGCGCGGTATTCGCGCGCTTGCAGCGCGTTCTCCGCGAGTTCAACCACGTGGCCTTCGTCGCTGAGGATCTCCGAGAGCAGCTCCCGGATTCCCATTTCGTCATCGACTACGAGGATCGTTGCCATACTTCCCCTCTTAACCCCACCGCAGCGTTCCGGGACCGGACGCCATTGTTGACTATGTCAGTTTAACGAACAGGATCGAGATCTGTGCACCGACGATCTCCGCACCTTCCATGCGATTGCGCAACTCGATTCGCGCGCCGTGTTCGTCAATGATCTTCTTTACCATCGCGAGCCCCAAGCCCGTGCCCTTGGCTTTCGTGGTCACATAGGGCTCGAACGCACGGCTCAGGATTCGTGGTGCAAAACCGGGACCATTGTCCGCAATGGTGAGCTTGACGGCCTGGCGGTTTTCGCCGGCAGAATCTTTGTATTCTACAGTCTCGGTGTGCAGAGTGATATGGGGCGCCGCCCTACCGGCCGCGACGTTCTCGGTGGCGGCATCCTGTGCGTTCTGCAGCAGGTTGTGGATGACCTGGCGCAACTGCGTCGGATCGCCCTTGATCTCGGGCAGCGCGGTGCCCAGCGTCGGATGGATCACCGGATGCTCGTGCACCGCGGGATCATCGATGCCATACAGGTGCAGCACCTCCGCCACCAGGCTGTTGAGCTGCAGCGACTGCAGCACCGCGGGCGGCGTGCGCGCGTAGTCGCGGAAATCATCGACCATGCGCTTCATCGCGGACACCTGGTTGACGATGGTGGCGGCGCCACGCTTGAGCACATCGGCGTCGGTGCCCTCGAGCTTGGGCGAGAGCTTCATCTGCAGGCGCTCGGCCGAGAGCTGGATCGGCGTCAGCGGGTTCTTGATCTCGTGCGCAAGGCGCCGTGCCACCTCGCCCCAGGCCACCGAGCGTTGAGCGGAAATCACATCGGAGATATCGTCGAACACGATCACGTAGCCGGGCTCATCGCGCTCGCCGCCGGGCAGGCGTGCGCCGCGCACCAGCAGCGTAAGCGGCTGTTCTTCGCCCTGCGGCAGCTCGATCTGCTTCTGCCAGTGCTCGGCGCCGCCCAGCACCTCGCTGGTGTTCTGGTCCGAGAAGGCCTGGCGCACGATCTCGCCGAACGGCCCCATGCCAGGAATCTGCTCCACCGGCAGGCCCAGCACCGCGCTGAGCGGCTGGCGGAAGATGCGCTCCGCGCCGGGATTGGCGGTAATCAGCACAAAACGGCGGTCGAACACCAGCACGCCTGCGGTCAGGTTCTGGAGCACGCTTTCCAGGTAGGCCTTCGATTGCTCCAGCGCGGTGCGGTTCTCTTCCACCGCCAGCCGCGCCTCGGCCAGCTGGCGCGTCATCTGGTTGAACTGCTGCGTGAGCATGCCGAGCTCGTCGCGGCTCTTCAGTTCGCGCTTGGGCGAGAGGTCGCCCTCGGCCACTTCCTTGGTCCCCTGCAGCAGCATCAGCAGCGGCCGCGCCAGCTGCCCGCCCAGCAGCAGCGCCAGCATCACCGCGATGAAGACGGCCAGGAACAGCGTCAGCGTCAGCGTGCCGATATACATCTTGCGCAGGCCGGTGCGGCCCAGCGCCTTCTCCTGGTATTCCTGGTACGCGCGCTGGACCTCGTCGGCATTGCGCGCGAGCACCGCCGGCACCGGGTGCAGCACCTGCAGGTAACGCTCTTCGCGCACGGTCTCGCCGACCAGCCCGAAGCCGCTCGACGGCGATTCCTCCGGGCGGCGCTCCACGGACAGGCCGGAGCCGGCCCAGCGCGGCGACTTGGCCAGCGCGCGCGGGGCGCTGCCGCCTGCCGCGTCAGTCTGTGCGGTGGTAGGGCTTGCGCCCAGTGGAATGATCACGCGCAGCCGGTACAGGTGGCTGCTGTCGGCGCGCTCGGTGCTCGGGCTGCCGTCACCTGACGGGTCGGTGCCGCCCTCCACCGCCGCGTAGCCACCGGCGAGCCGTGCCTGTTCGGCCAGCACGCCGGAAGGCAGGTCCGGCACCAGCGATGCATAGTTGCTGGACGCCGTGGCCAGCACGCGGCCGCTGCCGGTGAAGATGGCGGCTTCCTGGACCCCATACTGCTCGCGCAGGCGGTTCAGCTGCAGCGAGGTGGCCACGCCGGAGGCGCCGGCGAGCTGCTCGGCCATCAGGCGTGCCTTGACCTGCAGGTCGGCGAGCGAGCTGTCGATGGTGGCGCGGCCCAGGTTCAGGCCGGCCTCGAGCGCAGTTTCCACGCGCACGTCGAACCAGGACTCGATGCTGCGCGAGACGAACTGCAGCGAGACCAGGTAGATCAGCACGCCGGGCAGCACGCCCACCACGCCGAAGAACACGGCGAGCTTGGTCATCAGCCGCGTGCCGAACTTGCCGCGGCGATAGCGCAGCCACAGCGTCAGCGCCAGCGCACCCACGATCAGCACCAGCAGGGCGCCGATCACCAGGTTCACCTTGAACAGCAGCGTGAAATAGCGATCGAAGAATTCGGTGTTGGCCGATGCTCCGGCCAGCAGGCCCACCAGCACCAGCGCCAGGAAGACGATGATCCCGGCCACGACGCGGTACAGCACGCGCCGGAACCGGCTGTCCCACAGCGAGTTGTTCATGGCTGGCTCGATGCGGGCTGCACCAGCAGTGCGGGCGACAGTCCATACGACACCGTCTGCATGGTCAGGCCGCGCGAGTCAATGGCAGCGGCCGGCGCCGACGCAGGCGCAGGTACGGCGGGCGATGCCGGCAGCGCCGGCGATGCGGGGCCTGGGGCCGGCGCGGGCGGCGGCGGTGCTGCGGGCGGCGGCGGTGGCGGTGGCGGTGGCGGCGGTAGGTTCAGGTCCGTCGGCACCGTATAGGCAAAGCGCCGCCAGTCGGAGGCCAGGTTCCATTCACGCGTGTTGACGGCATTGATCTGGAACGGCTTGGGCAGTTGCGACAGGTCCAGCCGCATGCGCACTTCGGCGTGGTAGGTCTCGCCCGGCTTGACCGCATTGCGCTCGAACACGCGCCAGCCGCGCACGCGCTGGATGAACTGCAGCGCGCTCTTCAAGCGCGTGAATGGCAGCTGCAGGCCGCCGGTGGAGACACGGTACTGGCGCGTCAGCGGCTGGTACGACAGGCGCACGCTGCGGGTGGTGTTGACCGGCTTGTCGTCGAACCAGTACCAGCGCGAGCGCGAGAGCTGGAAGTCGACCGCGAAATAGAGGGAGATGCCCTTGTGCAATGCGTCTTCCAGCACGGGCGGCAGGTCGAAGTCGAAGCTGGCGGCAAGCTCGAAGCCGCCATCCTGGAATTCGATGCGCGCGTCGGTGGCCTCGATGACCTGTGCGCGCGCAGCGGGCGGCAACCACAGTAGCGAGGCGAGCGCCAGCACCAGTGCAAGCCACCACCGCGCCAGCAGGCCACGCCTGCCCGCGCCGCCGGGGCGCAGACGCGGGCACGCCTGGTCCGCGGCAGTGTCCACGTTCGTGTTCAACATGACGCGGAAGTCTGACAGGCGCGGCGTGCTCAGCATCGGATCAGATCAGGCGCGTTTCTGGAAGCGGGCGTAGAAGAAGCCATCGTGATCCGACGGCAGGCTGGTGCCGGCCGTGGCGTCCTTTTCGCCATTGGCGCCGGCTGCTTGCGTGGTATGAGTGCCGGGCAGCAGCTGCCCCGGCGCCTGCAATCGTATCGCATCTGCCAGCTGTGCACCAAACCAGCGCGCCTGCTCCTCGCCTTCCGTTGGGAAAATAGAACAGGTGACATAGACCAGGATGCCGCCCGGTTTGAGCAGCGGCCACAGTTGCGAGACGATGCGGCGCTGCTCGGTGATGAGCTTGGCAATATCGGTCTCGCGGCGCAGCCAGCGGATATCGGGATGGCGCCGCACAATGCCCGAAGCGGAGCACGGCACGTCGGCCAGGATGCGGTCAAAGAGCTGGCCGTCCCACCAGTCGGCGGGCCGGCTGGCATCGCCGACCACGATGCTGGCCTGCTTGCCCAGGCGCGCCAGGTTCTCGCCGATGCGGGTGGTGCGCTGCGGATCGCTTTCCACTGCGGTGACGTCGATATCGGCCAGTTCCAGCAGGTGCCCGGTCTTGCCGCCGGGCGCCGCGCAGGCATCCAGCACGCGCATGCCGTCGGCCACCTCGAGCAGCGGCGCGGCCAGCTGCGCGCCGGCATCCTGCACCGAGACCACGCCTTCGGCAAAGCCCGGCAACTGCGTCACCGGCACCGCGCGCACCAGGCGCACGGCCTGCGGGCCGACCACATGGCCAGCCAGGCCGGCGTTGGCAAGATCGGTCTGGTACTGCTGCACGGACACGCGCGCGGTGTTGACGCGCACCGTCATCGGCGGGCGCACGTTGGCGCTGGCGGCCAGGGCCATCCACTGGTCCGGGTAGGCCTCGCGCAGCATGCGCAGCCACCACGGCGGCAGGTTCCAGCGCGCCTGCTCGTCGCGGTTGACGTCGGCCAGCAGCGCCTTGCGTTCGCGCAGGAAACGGCGCAGCACCGCGTTGACCAGGCCGCGCGCATGCGCAGTCTTGGGTTCGGAGGCGGCGGCGCTGACCGCCTGGTCGACCACCGTGAAGGTGCTGTAGCCCGGGCGGCCGGCGTCCGCGTCCTGGCGCGCCTTGTCCGCGCTGTCCTGCTTGTCGCGCGGGCCCGGCGCGTGCTCCAGCAGCAGCGCCAGTGCCACGGCCAGCAGCGAATCGACCTGCGCGCCCGGCGGGCGCGTGACCAGCTTCGTCACCAGTGCGCGTGCCGTGCCGAACTGGCGCATGGTGCGATAGGCGATGTCCTGCAGCGCGCCGCGCGTGGCGGCATCGCGCACGCGGTCCAGGCGCAGCTGTGCGGCGGCGTCCTCGATCGCCTGGGGCAAGGCTGTGCCTTCGCTGACGGCGCGCACCGCGGTGGCGGCGCCAAGCATCTGGAAGGCAAGCGAATCGGGAGGCAGGCGCATATCGGTCAGGCAGCGGGTCAGGTGTTGGAATCGGGAAGCAGGCCGGCACGGGCACAAAAAAAAGCCCGCCGGTCCATGCGGAACAGCGGGCAGTTTACCCTGTGCGGGGGCCCTGCCCCGGATTTCCGGCCGCTCAGGCGGGATAGGTGCCGGTCTGGGCCATCTGCATCAGGCGCGCGATGCGCTCCTCGGTGGCCGGGTGGGTCGAGAACAGATTGGCGATGGCGCCGCCCGAGAGCGGGTTCATGATCATCATCTGCGCCGTGGCCGGGTGTTCTTCTGCCGCCTGGAACGGGATGCCCTGGGCGTAGCGGTGGATCTTGTCCAGTGCGCTGGCCAGCGCCTGCGGGTCGCCGCTGATCTCGGCGCCGCCGCGGTCGGCCTCGAACTCACGTGCGCGTGAGATTGCCATCTGGATCAGCGATGCCGCCAGCGGGGCCAGGATCGCCACGGCAATGCTGGCGATCGGGTTGCTGCGGTTGCCGTTCTCGTCGCGCCCGCCGAAGAACATTGCCATATTCGCCAGCGCCGAGATCGCACCGGCCATGGTGGCGGCGATGGTCGAGGTCAGGATGTCGCGGTGGCGCACGTGCGCCAGCTCATGCGCCATCACGCCGCGCAGTTCTCGCTCGGACAGCACCCGCAGGATGCCGGTGGTGGCCGCCACCGCGGCGTGCTCCGGGTTGCGGCCGGTGGCAAAGGCGTTGGGCGCGTCTTCGTTGATCAGGTACACGCGCGGCATCGGCAGGCCGGCGCGCTGCGCCAGTTCCTGCACCATGCCGTAGAACTGCGGCGCGCTGCCGGCGTCGACTTCCTGCGCGTTGTACATGCGCAGGACCATCTTGTCCGAGAACCAGTAGGAGAAGAAGTTCATGCCCAGCGCAAGCAGCAGCGCCATCATCATGCCGCTGCGCCCGCCGATCATGCCGCCGATGACGATGAACAGCGCCGTGATGGCCGCCATCAGCATGAAGGTCTTGACCCAGTTGAACATTGCGGTGATCTCCGTGTAATCGTGAGCCGCGTCCCGGGGGAAAAGCGGACGCGATGACCGTTAGATAGGGGGTGATACCCGAAAATTCAACGGCTGTTCAACGGTTTCAGGGGGAGCCGTGGCCGGTCGCGCCCGCCGGGCGGTTCCACCGGCACTTATGTTGCCATGTGCGGCAAAGGCCTGCCCGATCATGCCTGTGCGGCGCCGTTGCCGGGTACCGCGCAGCGCGTGCCCGGCGGCAGCGGCAGCCCTTGCAGGAACTGCTGCGCCGGCTGGCGGCGCCCGCCCGGCTTCTGCAGCTCGGTGACCTGCAGTGCGCTGCCCTCGCCGCAGGCGATGAGGACGCCGGCGGCGTCGGCCGCCAGCACCGTGCCGGGCAGATGCGGCAGGCTGCTGGCGGCGGCCAGCGGCACGGCCTGCCAGCACTTGATCACGGTATCGCCGACCTGCACCGTCGCGCCCGGGAAGGGGTTGAACGCGCGCACCTGGTTGGCCAGCGCCGCGGCCGGGCGGCGCAGGTCCAGCGGCGCCTCGTCCTTGGCGATCTTCTCGGCGTAGGTGACGCCTTCGGCCGGCTGCGGCGTGGCGGCCAGCGCGCGGCCGGCGGCCAGTTCCTGCAGCGCTGCCACGGTCATGCGCGCGCCCAGCGCGGCCAGGGTGTCGTGCAGCTTGCCGGTGGTGTCGTCCGGGCCGATCGGCACGGCCTCGCGCGTGAGCATGTCGCCGGTGTCCAGGCCTTCGTCCATCTGCATCAGCGTGATGCCGGTCTCGGCATCGCCCGCTTCGATGGCGCGGTGGATCGGCGCTGCGCCGCGCCAGCGCGGCAGCAGCGAGCCGTGGATATTCAGGCAGCCCAGGCGCGGCAGGGTCAGCACCTCGGCCGGCAGGATCAGGCCGTAGGCGGCCACCACCATCACGTCGGGGGCGGTGCCGGCGAGCGCGTCGATGGCCGCGGCGGCGTCTTCCGGGTACTTGCCCTGGCGGCGCAGCGAGCGCGGCTGCAGCACTGGTCCAAGGCCGCTGGCGGCGGCGAACTGCTTCACCGGGCTGGCCTGCAGTTGCATGCCGCGGCCGGCGGGGCGGTCAGGCTGCGTCAGCACCGCCACGACGGGAAAACCGGCGGCGTGGATGGCTTCCAGCGCGACGCGCGCGAACTCGGGCGTGCCGGCAAAGGCGACACGCAGGGGTCTGGCTTGGGACATGGCAGGTTCCGTGGCCTGAAGCAGAACCGGCCGCTATCGCGGCCGGTGCTTTTGTTCTTCGGAAGTCATAAAGATAACAGACCCCGCGCGGGTGCCGCGCGCTGGCGCCGGGATTCCGGGCGGGCTGTTACATCTTTGTGGCAGGACGCCGCTTACATGCGGGTGCGCTCGCGCTTCTGCAGCCTGCTCTTGATGCGGTTGAGCTTGAGCGGCGACAGGTACTCGACAAAGACCTTGCCGCGCAGGTGATCGATCTCGTGCTGGATGCAGACCGCCAGCAGGTCGTCGGCTTCGAGCTCGAAGCTTTCGCCCTTCTCGTTGAGCGCGCGCACGCGCACCCGGTCGGGGCGCTCGACGCGGTCATAGACCTCGGGCACCGACAGGCAGCCCTCTTCCCACACCTTGCGGTTGTCGCTGGCCCAGATGATCTCCGGGTTGATAAAGACCTGGAGCTGGTCGCGCGTTTCCGAGACGTCGATCACCACCACCTGCTCGTGCACGTTGACCTGCGTGGCGGCCAGCCCGATGCCGGGCGCTTCGTACATGGTTTCAGCCATGTCCTTCACCAGCTGGCGGATACGGTCGTCCACGGCCGCAACGGGTTTGGCAACGGTGTGCAGGCGGGGATCGGGGTAGGTCAGGATATCGAGTTTTGCCATGATGCTCAGGCGCAACGCCGGCTGCTGCCGGCAACCGGACCGCGTTGCGGCGGCCGGTGTTTACATGCAGAATCGGGGCGCAAGTACAAAAATTCAAGGCGCGCCGCAACAGGCGCGCTCTCCCGGGTCAATCCGGCCGAACCACCGGCCGGTCAGGAAAATGCGCGATCTTACCAAAGAACACCAGGCGGCGTCGGGCCGCAGGCTGCACGCGTTCACCCCTAAGTTTGCTTGTGCGTTGTTGAGTGCTGCTGGCTTCACTGCCGCGGCCACGCTTCCGGCCCTGGCCGCGGACCTGACGGTCACGCCGGCACAGCAGGCCGAAGCCCAGCGCACGGCCCAACAGGGTATCCCCGTTTCAGAACTGTCTCCCAATGCGCCGTCGCAGTACACCGTGCGCATGGGTGACACGCTGTGGGGGATCTCGGGCCGCTTCTTGCGCCAGCCATGGCGCTGGCCTGAGCTATGGGGCATGAACCGGCAACAGATCCGCAACCCGCACCTGATCTATCCGGGACAGATCCTGTACCTGATCCAGCGCGACGGCCGTGCCTGGCTGTCGACCACGCCGGGCGGCAGCGGCACGGTGCGCCTGTCGCCACAGATGCGCGGCGGCGCCGCCGATGGCGCCGCCATCCAGAGCATCGCGGCCGCCGATATCGAGCCCTTCCTGATCCGGCCGCTGGTGGTCGACCAGGACACGCTGGCCACCTCAGCGCGCATCGTCGCCGTGTCCGAGTCGCGCGTCATCCTTGGCCGCGACGACACCGGCTACGCGCGCGGCATCCCCGCCGACGCGCCGCAAGGCAGCGACTGGCAGGCCTACCGCCCGGTCACCCCGGTGCGCGACCCCGTCACCAATGCCGTGCTCGGCTACGAGGCCGAATACGAAGGCAACGTGCGCCTGGCGCGCGGCGCGCAGGGCCCGGACGCGGTCTCGACTATGCAGGTCACGCAGGCCAGGCAAGAGATGGGCGTGGGCACGCTGCTGATGCCGCAGCCCGCGCGCGAAGCGCTGCGCTACGTGCCGCACGCGCCCGATACGCAGTTCGACGGCCGCGTGGCCAAGGTCTATGGCGGGGTCGAGTTCGGCGGCGCAAGGCAGGTGGTGGTGCTCAACCTCGGCAGCCAGGCCGGGGTGGAGCCCGGGCATGTGCTGGCGCTGTCGCGCGCCGGCGAGACCGTGGCCGACAAGACCGACAGCAACCGCGCCATCCGCCTGCCCGACGAACGCTACGGCCTGGCCTTTGTCTTCCGCGTGTTCCCGGGGGTGTCGTATGCGCTGGTCACCGACGCCTCCAACGTGATCGCGGTCGGCGACCGGGCGACCTCGCCGCGCTGAGCCGGTCTTGGCGACATCGCAGGCGGCCCCGGCGGCCGCCGCTTCCCTTTGCCATGCCGGCGCTGCCGGCACTGGTCGAACGCACCCTCGCCTGGCTCGGCACACCCGGCAACCATGTGGTCACGATCGGCGACGACACCTACCCTGCCCGCCTGTTCGACCTGCCCGACCCGCCGCCGCTGCTATATATCAAAGGCGATCCCGCGCTGCTGGCGCGTCCTTCGGTGGCCATCGTCGGCGCGCGCGGCGCCACCGAGCAGGGCAGGCGCGATGCGCAGGCCTTCGGGCGGGCGCTGTCCGAGTCGAGGCTGGCGGTGGTTTCGGGGCTGGCGCTGGGCGCGTCGATGCCGCCGCCCATACCGGCGGGCTGCAGGGCTGCGGCGGTACCGTCGCTGTTACGGGTACGGGGGCCGGCCGGGTCTATCCGGCCGAGAACCTGGCGCTGGCGTACCAAGTGGCCCCGCGCGGCGCGCTCGGGCTCGCTGATCACCGCACGGCTTGCGGCGAGCTGGCGCGCGAGGTATTTGCGGTCCCGGGCTCGATCCACGCGCCGCTGTCAGCAGGCTGCCACCTGCTGATCCGCCAGGGCGCCAAGCTTGTAGAGCGCGTGGAGGACGTGCTGAAAGAGATCAACCTGCTGCCGGCACCTGCCTGCCCGGCTGCCAGGCGCGTTTCCGCGTCCGTACCGGAGCAACCAGATCTTTCTGACTTTGCTGGCTACGCCGACCCCCTGCTGGCCGCTCTCGGCTACGATCCGGTTACGCTGGATGCACTGTGCGAGCGCAGCGGCCAGCCGCCGGAAGCCGCCGCGGCGCGCCTGCTGGAACTGGAACTGGCCGGGCCGCCGAGCGTCTACCGGGAAACCTGTTCCGGCGGCTTGGGTGAGCCGCAGCGCAATACCGATACAATCGCCGGCAGCCCGCGTGTCGCGGGCGCCTCATGTTTCCGATGCCATGACCGTTTACTTTCCAGAACGTGACGCCGGCGCCATTGCCGGGTGCCTGGCGGCGCGGCCGCAGGGCCGTCTGGTGGCCTGCCTGTGCGCGCAGTGGTGCGGCACGTGCCGGGACTACCTGGCGGCGCTGACGGCGCTGGCCGCGCGCCATCCAGAGGATTGCTTCGTCTGGATCGACATCGAGACGCATGCGGATGCGCTTGGCGATATCGATATTGAGAATTTCCCGACGCTGCTGGTGCAGCCTGCGTCGGGTGGCACGCCCCAGTTCTATGGCACCCTGCTGCCGCACATCGAGGTGCTGGAACGCATGCTGAGCCGCAGTGCGGCGATGCCGGCGAGTGCCGAAGACGTGCCGCAGGTGCTGGACTGGTTGCTTGCCGGGGGGAGCAGCGCCGCCTAGGCGGCGCCAAGGGCGGCGGCGGAGCTTGCTTGCACCGCCGTTGAAACCGCGCTTATTATTGGCGCCTCATAGCCCCCCGGCGTTCTGATTACTTCGTTTGTAGTGCAATTCGCGGGTTGCCGGATGCAGCTCGCAAGGACCCTTCCCATGTCAAAAGCCCTCATCATCGCGGAAAAACCGTCGGTCGCGGCGGATATCGCCCGTGCCCTCGGGGGGTTTACCAAGCACGACGAGTATTTCGAGAGCGACGACTACGTGCTGTCCTCTGCCGTCGGCCACCTGGTCGAGATCGCCGCGCCGGACGAATACGAGGTCAAGCGCGGCAAGTGGAGCTTCGCCAACCTGCCGGTGATCCCGCCGCATTTCGACCTGCGCCCGATCGCCAAGACCGAGTCGCGCCTGAAGGTGCTGAACCGGCTGATCAAGCGCAAGGACGTCACCGCCCTGATCAACGCCTGTGACGCGGGGCGCGAAGGCGAACTGATCTTCCGGCTGATCGCGCAACAGGCCAAGGCCAAGCAGCCGGTGCGCCGGCTGTGGCTGCAGTCGATGACGCAGCAGGCGATCCGCGATGGGTTCGCCAGCCTGCGCGAAGACGAAGACATGCTGCCGCTGGCCGACGCCGCGCGCTGCCGCTCCGAGGCCGACTGGCTGGTCGGCATCAACGGCACCCGCGCCATGACTGCCTTCAACAGCAAGGGCGGCGGCTTCTTCCTGACCACCGTGGGCCGCGTGCAGACGCCGACGCTGTCGATCGTGGTAGAGCGTGAAGAGAAGATCAAGCACTTCGTGCCGCGCGACTACTGGGAAGTGCGGGCCGAGTTCATCGCCGCCGCCGGCTTATATGAAGGCCGCTGGTTCGACCCCAAGTTCAAGAAGAGCGAGTTCGATCCCGAGGCGCGCGAATCGCGCCTGTGGAGCGAGGCCGAGGCCAAGAGCATCGTCGCCGCCTGCCGCGACAAGACCGGCACGGTCACCGAGGAATCCAAGCCGTCGACGCAGCAGTCGCCGGCGCTCTTTGACCTGACCACGCTGCAGCGCGAGGCCAACTCGCGCTTCGGCTTCTCGGCCAAGAACACGCTGGGCCTGGCGCAGGCCCTGTATGAGAAGCACAAGGTCCTGACCTACCCGCGTACCGATGCGCGCGCGCTGCCCGAGGACTACCTGGACACGGTCAAGCAGACCATGGACATGCTGGCCGACAGCTCGCCCAACTACCTGCCGCACGCCAAGAAGATCCTGGCGCAGGGCTGGGTCAAGCCGAACAAGAAGATCTTCGACAACAGCAAGATCAGCGACCACTTCGCCATCATCCCGACGCTGCAGGCGCCCAAGAACCTGTCCGAGCCGGAGCAGAAGCTGTACGACCTGGTGGTGCGCCGCTTCCTGGCGGTGTTCTTCCCGGCGGCCGAGTTCCAGGTCACCACCCGCATCACCGAAGTCGCCGGCCACCACTTCAAGACCGAAGGCAAGGTGCTGGTCAACCCGGGCTGGCTGGTGATCTACGGCCGCGAGGCGCAGGGCGACAAGGACGCCGCCAACCTGGTGCCGGTGGCCAAGGACGAGAAGGTCAAGACCGACAAGGTCGAGAGCGTCGGCCTGACCACCAAGCCGCCCGCGCGCTACAACGAAGCCACGCTGCTGTCGGCAATGGAAGGCGCCGGCAAGCTGGTGGACGACGACGCGCTGCGCGAAGCTATGGCCGGCAAGGGCCTGGGCACGCCGGCGACGCGCGCGGCCATCATCGAAGGCCTGCTGACGGAAAAATACCTCGTGCGCGAAGGCCGCGAGCTGATTCCGACCGCCAAGGCGTTCCAGCTGATGACGCTGTTGCGCGGCCTGGGCGTGCTGGAACTGACGCAGGCCGAGCTGACAGGCGAATGGGAGCACAAGCTCTCGCAGATCGAACGCGGGCGCATGAAGCGCGACGAGTTCATGCTTGAGATCGCGCAGATGACGCAGCAGATCGTCAAGCGCGCCAAGGAATACGACAGCGACACCATCCCGGGCGACTACGCCACGCTGGACACGCCGTGCCCGCAATGCGGCGGGCAGGTCAAGGAGAACTACCGCCGCTTTGCCTGCACCGCGTGCGAGTTCTCGATCAGCAAGATCCCGGGCGGGCGCCAGTTCGAGATCGAGGAGGTCGAGGAGCTGCTGCTGAAGAAGGAAATCGGTCCGCTGCAGGGCTTCCGCAGCAAGATGGGCCGTCCGTTCGCCGCCATCCTCAAGCTGGGCAAGGACGACGAAGGCCATTACAAGATGGAATTCGACTTCGGCCAGAACGACGACGACAACGACGGCGAGCCGGTCGACTTTAGCGGCCAGGAGCCGGTGGGCACCTGTCCGAAGTGCGGCGGCTCGGTGTTCGAGCACGGCATGAAGTATGTCTGCGAGAACAGCACGACCAGCCCCAAGAGCTGCGACTTCACCACCGGCAAGATCATCCTGCAGCAGGAAATCAGCCGCGAGCAGATCGGCAAGCTGCTCACCGACGGCAAGACCGACCTGCTGACGGGGTTCAAGTCGTCGCGCACCGGCCGCAACTTCAAGGCCTTCCTGGTCAAGCAGCCGGACGGCAAGATCGGCTTCGAGTTCGAGGCGCGCGAGCCCAAGGCGGGCGCCAAGACGGCGGCGAAGACCACGGCCAAGGCGGCGTCGAATGGCACGGCCGAGGCGGCGCCGGCAACCAAGACGGCAGCGAAGGCCGCGGCCAAGACGCCGGCCACCAAGGCACCGGCCACCAAGGCACCGGCCAAGAAGGCGGCGGCCAAGAAGGCTCCCGCCAAGACCGCCGCGGCCAAGAAGTCGCGCGCGGCAGCCGCCGGCGAGTAAGCGTCAGCGCGTCACGGCAAAACGCCCGGCATCGCCGGGCGTTTTGCTTTGGGTGGCTCGGCCAGGCAGGCGCTCAGGTGCGCACGGCTTGCGCGCCGTGGCTGGCGGATGGCGCCGGCTGCGCTTCCTTGCCCCGTACCTGCCCTTCTTCGAGAAGGAAGTCGATAAAGGCGCGCACCTTGGTCGGCAAGAACTTGCGGCTCGGATAGACCACGCTGACATCGCGCCGCGGCAGCTGGTATTGCGGCAGCACGTGCACCAGCTTGCCGGATTCGATATTGGGGCGCGCCAGGTAGGACGACAGCATGGCCACGCCCATGTCGGCCAGCGCCGCCTGGTGGGCCAGCTCGGCATTGCTGCACATCAGCCCGGGGCGGATCGGCACGGTCACCTCGCCTTCCGGGCCCAGCAGCGTCCATTCGTGCTCGGCGCTGGGCAGGCGCATGGCAATGCAGCGGTGGTGGCTGAGTTCATGGGCATGGCGGATCGGCGCATGCGCCGCCACGTAGCCCGGCGACGCGCACAGGATCACCTCGGCCGACAGCAGCGGGCGCGCCACCAGGTGCGAGCCCAGGCCCAGGTCGGACAGCATCACGGCGACGTCGCGGCCTTCTTCGACGATATCGACGTTGCGGTCCGACAGGATCACGTCGAACACCACGTCCGGGTACAGCCGCTGGAAGCGCGCCAGCAATTCCGGCAACAGGTGCAGGCCGAACATCACCGGGGTGACCAGCCGCAGCGTGCCGGACAGCGACTGGCTGCGCGCCGTGACTACGCTTTCGGCTTCTTCCACGTCTTCCAGGATCTGCTGGCAGCGCTGCAGGTAGGTTTCGCCGGCGTCGGTCAGCGACAGGCTGCGGGTGGTGCGGTTGAGCAGGCGCGTGCCCAGATGACTCTCCAGGTCGGCCACGTAGCGCGTCACCACTGCGTTGGACATTTCCAGCTGCTGCGCTGCACGCGCGAAGCTTCCCAGTTCCACCACCTTGGAAAACACACGCATCGATTGCAGGCGATCCATGACACAGTCTCCCGGTTCTGCGCTGAATTCTTACGTAATCAGCCTATTTTATTGTTCGAATCAAAACTAATCATTGTGGATCCTGATATTTATTGATATGAGGGAAATGCCTAATATCTAGCCATCGGATGCCGCAACGCAACATAGTCTTTCGTAGAAGTGACGGTTAAGGCATCCATGCAATAGAGAAGGCCTGAATCATGAAAACCAACCGCTACGCCCTGATCGCTGTCGCCACCCTCGCCGCCGCCCTGTCGGCCGCACCGGCCTTTGCCAAGAACGGCAAGTTCGATGTGTTCACCGACGGCGCCAAGGCAGCCAAGTTCGATCCGTACACCGACGGTGCCCGCGCCGGCAAGTTCGACACGTTCGCCGAAGGCGCCCGCACCGGCAAGTTCGATACCTTCGCCGAAGGCGCCAAGTACGACACCACTACCGATCGCGCGCCGCTGTAAGGCTGCCTGGCTGCCTCTGGCCCGCCTCCCCGGGCGGCCTGGCAGCGCGATCCCGGGGCCGCTTCCTCCCCTTGTGCGGCCCCGCCTGCTTCAAACCTGGTCTCCACAGGTCCTTGGGGGAGCGCCTCGCAGCCTCTCCGCCTCTATTGGAGAAGAAGCCCGCACCGGTTCCGGTTGCGGGCTTCTTTGTTTCTGCATCCGGCGGGTTTGCAACCACTGGCGAATGATTATGCCAGACGCCGCAAATGAAAAACGGGCCATGACGGCCCGTTTTGCTGCCCCACCTACGACTTCTTAGTCGTCGTAGTGGTGGTGATGCTTGTGCTTCTTGCGCTTGTAGTTGCTGTTGTAATAGCGACGGTCATTGTCGTACGAGTTGCTGCGCGAGACATTGCCGCCCAGCGCCGCACCCGCGCCGCCGCCAAGGCCGGCGCCGATCAGGCCACCGGTGCGGCCGCCCATGGCGTTGCCAGCCGCGGTGCCGGCACCGCCGCCCAGCGCGCCGCCGATGATGGCACCGGTGCGCTCGCGGCGGTTGGAGGTCACTGCGCCACCGGCGCCACCGCCTACTGCACCACCGATCACTGCGCCGGTGCTGCCGCCCAGCGCGCCGCCCACCGCGGCACCGGCGACGCCGCCGAGTGCGCCGCCCAGGGCGTTGTTCATGTCGCTCGCGACGGCCGGCAGCGCGCAGGCCGCCAGGGCGAGGGCAATGGTCAGGTTGCGAACGGGATGGCGAGTCATATCTTTTTTCCTCTAATTGCCATGATGTGTCGCAAGTGTAGAGAGGGAGCCGCGCCCTTGCTGTAACCACCTGTAAAGGCCTGTAACCCGCTACAGAAACGGTATCCGTGCATTACAAAAGCGCGGCAAACACGCAACACTTCATAAAAAGACAGGCGATCATGTGATCGCCTGTCTGCTTTGTATGCCGCCGGCCCGCAGGACGGCTGCGTTCAGCGTGTGCTCAGCAGCACTTGCCCTGCCCGCCGCCGTAGCGTGCCTCCTGGCGCTCGCGGAAGAAGGCTTCGTAGCTCATCGGCTCGCGGTCCGGGTGGGTGCTTTCCATGTGCGCGACATAGGTCTGGTAGTCGGGCAGCCCGACCATCAGCCGCAGCGACTGCCCAAGGTAGCGTCCCATGGTTCCGAGTTGTTCCAGCATGGCGGGCTCCTGTGATCCCTGGGTTACTGGGCCGAGGCGCCCGAAGGAAGCGGCTCGAACGGCGTTTCCTTGGCCGTCGGGCGGGCGGCGGCGCGTGCCTGCATCGCGGTCTTGAAGCCGTAGAACACGATCGACAGCACCACCAGCATGAACAGCGCGCACAGGCCGGCGTCCAGGTAGTCGTTGAAGACGATGCGGTGCATCTGCTCCATCGACTTGGCCGGGGCCAGCACCTTGCCGTCGGCGATGGCGGCGCTGAACTTGGCGGCGTGGGTCAGGAAGCTGACCTTGGGGTCGGCGTGGAACAGCTTCTGCCAGCCGGCGGTCAGCGTGCAGATCAGTAGCCAGACGGTCGGCACCAGCGTGACCCAGGCGTACTGGCCGCGCTTCATCTTGACCAGCACGCAGGTGCCCAGCACCAGCGCCACCGCGGCCAGCATCTGGTTGGAGATGCCGAACAGCGGCCACAGCGTGTTGATGCCGCCCAGCGGATCGACCACCCCTTGGTGCAGGAAGTAGCCCCAGGCCGCCACGCACAGCGCGGTGGCGGTCAGGTTGGCAACCAGCGAGTCGGTCTTGCGCATCGACGGGATAAAACTGCCCAGCAGGTCTTGCAGCATGAAGCGGCCGGCGCGGGTGCCCGCATCGACGGCGGTCAGGATGAACAGCGCCTCGAACAGGATGGCAAAGTGATACCAGAACGCCATCATGGCCTGGCCGCCCACCACCTGGTGCAGGATGTGGGCGATGCCCACCGCCAGCGTGGGCGCGCCGCCGGCGCGCGAGATGATGGTGTTCTCGCCGACATCCCTGGCGGTCTGCACCAGCACGTCCGGGGTGACCACGAAGCCCCAGGTCGAGACCGCGTGCGCCACCGCTTCCGGCGTGGTGCCGATCACGGCGGCCGGACTGTTCATGGCGAAGTACACGCCCGGCTCGATCACCGAGGCGGCCACCAGGGCCATGATGGCGACGAAGGACTCGGCCAGCATCGCGCCGTAGCCGATAAAGCGCGCGTGCGACTCATTCTCCAGCAGCTTGGGCGTGGTGCCCGACGAGATCAGCGCGTGGAAGCCCGACACCGCGCCGCAGGCGATGGTGATGAACAGGAACGGGAACAGGTTGCCCGACCACACCGGCCCGCCGCCCTTGGCGAACTGCGTGAAGGCCGGCATCTTCAGCTCCGGCGCGACGATCAGGATGCCGATGGCCAGCGCGATGATGGTGCCGATCTTCAGGAAGGTCGACAGGTAGTCGCGCGGCGCCAGCAGCAGCCACACCGGCAGCACGGCGGCGATAAAGCCGTAGATGATCAGCATCCAGGTCAGCGCCTTGCCGTCGTACGTGAACAGCGGCGCCAGCGTGGCGCTTTCATGCACGTACTGGCCGCCGATGATGGCCAGCATCAGCAGCACGAAGCCGATCACCGACACCTCGCCGATGCGGCCCGGGCGGATATAGCGCGTGTAGATGCCCATGAACAGCGCGATCGGAATCGTCACCGCCACGGTGAAGGTGCCCCACGGCGAATCGGCCAGCGCCTTCACCACGATCAGCGCCAGCACCGCCAGGATGATGATCATGATCATGAAGCAGCCGAACAGCGCGATCATGCCCGGCACCGTGCCCATTTCGGACTTGACCAGGTCGCCCAGCGAGCGGCCGTCACGGCGCGTGGAGATGAACAGCACCATGAAGTCCTGCACCGCGCCGGCGAACACCACGCCGGCCAGGATCCACAGCATGCCTGGCATATAGCCCATCTGCGCGGCCAGCACCGGGCCGACCAGCGGGCCGGCGCCGGCAATCGCCGCGAAGTGGTGGCCGAACAGCACCGCCTTGTTGGTCGGCACGTAGTCCAGGCCGTCGTTGTGGCGCCAGGCCGGCGTCATGCGTTTGGGATCGAGCTGCATCACCTTGTCGGCGATAAAGCGGCTGTAGTAGCGGTAGGCGATCAGGTAGATGCAGAGCGCGGCAACCACGATCCACAGCGCGCTGACGGCCTCGCCGCGCGCCAGCGCGACGGTGCCGAAGGCAAACGCGCCGAGCACGGCGACGGCCAGCCACACCAGGTGTTCTCCGATGCGATTCATAGTGAAGGTCTCCTCAGACCGGGATGTCTTGGATAGCCTGCGGCGGCGAAGGACTGGTAACAGGCAACTGGCAGGATCGGCAGCGGGGGTGCGCCGAGGGCGGGCAGCGGGTGCAATCCGGCGGTGAGGGTGTCTCCTGGGATAGCTGCTGCGCGCCCGGTTGTGTCGTCGTTTCCGGATCTCGTCTTGCAGGCAGGCGGTGCACCGTCCGGGTGTGGACAGTGCACCAGCTGCGTCCGCGCATGCGCCCTGCTGGGGCGGCGGCGCGTCCGGCGTGTAGTATTGACACCCGCCAAACCCCGCACAAGCGCGTAACTACGCAGCACTTCTGCGTAGTACTACGCAAATCGACGGTGGCATGCCGCCTGCGCGGCATCGGTGTTTACCCCCGGGTCCCCCTCACTTGTATGAAACTCCGCCAGAAGATCCTATTGCTCGCCGTGGCGCCGTTGGCGGTGGCCATGCTGGGCATCGCGCTTGCCGTGCGCTTCCAGGCCACGCAGCTGGCGCAGCATGAACGCGCGCTGGTCGAGGCCGCCTACCTGCAGAGCAAGGAAACTGAGCTGCGCCACTACGTAGAACTGGCGCAGAGCGCGATCGCGCCGCTGGTGCGCTCCGGGCGCAGCGACGCCGCCACCCGGCAGGCTGCGATGGAAGCACTTGCGCGCCTGGACTACGGCCCCGACGGCTACTTCTTCCTGTACGACCTGCAGGGCCGCAACCTGATGCACCCGCGCCAGCCCGAACTGGTCGGCCAGGACCTGTGGACGCTGCGCGACCCGCAGGGTGCGCTGACCATCCAGCAGCTGATCGCCGCGGCCAAGGGCGGTGGCGGCGCGGTGCGCTACCTGTGGAGAAAGCCCTCGTCGCAGCAGCTGGCGCCCAAGCTTGGGTATGTGGTGGCAGTGCCCGAATGGGGCTGGATGCTCGGCACCGGCATCTACCTGGATGACGTGGAAAGCACGCTGCGCCAGCTGGATGCGCGCGCCGAGACCGATATCCGCGCGACCATGGCCTGGATCGGCGTGATCGCCGGCATCAGCATCCTGCTGGTCGCCGCCAGCGGCCTGGCGCTGAACGTCAGCGAGCACCGCGAGGCCGACGCCAAGCTGCGCCAGCTGGCGCAGCGCGTGGTGCAGTCGCAGGAAGAAGAGCGCGCCCGGCTCTCGCGCGAGCTGCACGACGGCATCAGCCAGCTGCTGGTGTCGGTCAAGCTGGTGCTGGAAACCGCCACCAACCGCCTGCGCCTGGCCCCGGCCGAAGGCGCCGCGGTGGCGCCGGTGCTGGGCATGGCGCTGAACCGGCTCGATACCGTCTTCAATGAAGTGCGCCGCGTGGCGCGCAACCTGCGCCCCGCCCTGCTCGACGACCTGGGCCTGTACGCGGCACTGCAGCACCTGGCGCGCGAGATGCAGGGCGGCAGCGGGCTAGAAATTGCAGTGACCGAGAGCGGCACCCCGCGCGAACTGCCCGACGAGCAGGCCACGGCGCTGTTCCGCATCGCACAGGAAGCCTTGACCAACGTCGAGCGCCATGCCGGCGCGCGCCGGGTCGCGGTGGCGCTGGCCTTTGATGCCGATGCCACGCGCCTCACCGTGCGCGACGACGGGCATGGCTTCGACGTGGCGCGCATGCAGGAGGACCCGCAGCGCGGCATCGGCCTGCGCAACCTGCGCGAGCGCATCGCCGCGCTGTGCGGGCAGTTCGACATCGTTTCGGGCATGGGCGGCACCCAGCTGGTCGCTTCACTGCCGCTGGCCAGGCCCGCGGCCATTGCGCACGATCCCGTTTCAGCAGGACCCTCGCCGTCATGACCCAGCTAGCCGACTCCGCCGAAGTGCCCGCCCGCGTATTGCTAATCGACGACCATGCGCTGGTGCGCGACGGCATGCGCATGCACCTGGCGCTGCAGCCCGGCCTGCGCGTGGTGGGCGAAGCCGACGACGGCGAAGCCGCGCTGGCGTGGCTGGACCGCGCCGGCGCCGCCGAGCTGCCCGACCTGGTCATCACCGATATCGGCATGCGCGGCATGGGCGGCATCGCCCTGGCCGCGGCGCTGCATGACCGCTATCCGGAACTGGCGGTGCTAATCGTGTCGATGCACGACAACCTGGAGTATGTGCGCCAGGCGGTGCGCGCCGGTGCGCGCGGCTATGTGCTCAAGGACGCGCCCGCCGACGAGCTGATGGCGGCGATCCAGTCCGTGCTGGCCGGACGGGTCTTCTACAGCGCTCGCATTGCACGCGGCATGGCCGAGCAGAGCCCCGCCGCAGGGCCGCTGGATGCGCTGACGCCGCGCGAGCGCGACATCCTGCGCGGTATCGGGCGGGGCCTGGCCAACAAGGAGATCGCGGCGCAGCTGGGGGTGTCGGTACGCACGGTGGAGACGCACCGGCTGAACCTGAAGCGCAAGCTTGGGATCGAGGGGCGGGCGGGCCTGGTGAAGTATGCGGTGGAGACGTTGGGGGACAGCGAGAGGGAATAAAAAAAACGCCCGTCTCTGAAGAGACGGGCGTCTTTATCGCGAACTACGCGAACCGTGGCGATCAGCCGTCCAGCCGCTTGCCCAGCGCCGCGCGCACTTCGGCCAGCGCCTGCGGCAGCCGATGCCGCAGCTTGGTGAACAGCTCGTCATGCAGCGCCAGCTCCTGCTGCCACGCATCGCGATCGATCGAAGTCACCTGCGTGAACTGCGCCGGCGTGAAGTCCACGCCATTCCAGTTCAGGTCCTCGTAGCGCGGGGTGGTGCCGAACACGTGCTCGGCGCCCTGCCCCTTGCCTTCGACGCGGTCGATCATCCACGACAACACGCGCATATTGTCGCCAAAGCCCGGCCACACGAAGTTGCCGTCGGCGTCCTTGCGGAACCAGTTGACGCAGTAGATCTTCGGCAGCTTCGCGCCCGCGGCTTCCAGCTTCTGGCCGAGTTGCAGCCAGTGGCCGAAGTAATCGCTCATGTTGTAGCCGCAGAACGGCAGCATGGCGAACGGGTCGCGGCGCACCACGCCCTGCTGGCCGGCGGCCGCGGCGGTGGTTTCCGAACCCATGGTGGCGGCCATGTAGACGCCTTCGGTCCAGTTGCGGGCCTCGGTCACCAGCGGCACGGTGGTCGAGCGGCGGCCGCCGAAGATGAACGCATCAATGGGTACGCCGGCCGGGTTGTCCCAGTTCTCGTCGATCGACGGGCACTGCGACGCCGGCGCGGTGAAGCGGGCGTTCGGGTGCGCTGCCTTGGCGCCGGTGGCCTTGGCGATTTCCGGGGTCCAGTCCTTGCCCTGCCAGTCGACCAGGTGCGCGGGCGCTTCCTTGGTCATGCCTTCCCACCATACGTCGCCGTCGTCGGTCAGTGCCACGTTGGTGAAGATGACGTTTTCCTTGAGCGTCGCCATCGCGTTGAAGTTGGTCTTCTCGCTGGTGCCCGGGGCCACGCCGAAGTAGCCGGCTTCCGGATTGATCGCGTACAGGCGGCCGTCCTGGCCCGGCTTGATCCAGGCGATGTCGTCGCCGATGGTGGTGACCTTCCAGCCCTCGAAGCCCTTGGGCGGGATCAGCATGGCGAAGTTGGTCTTGCCGCAGGCCGACGGGAAGGCCGCTGCCACGTGGTACTTCTTGCCCTCGGGCGAGGTCACGCCCAGGATCAGCATGTGCTCGGCAAGCCAGCCTTCATCGCGGCCCATGGTCGATGCAATGCGCAGCGCGAAGCACTTCTTGCCCAGCAGCGCGTTGCCGCCGTAGCCCGAGCCGAACGACCAGATCTCGCGCGTTTCCGGGAAATGGACGATGTATTTGGTCGGGTTGCACGGCCAGGCCACGTCCTGCTCGCCGGCGGCCAGCGGCTTGCCGACAGTGTGCACGCACGGCACGAACTCGCCGTTGGTGCCCAGGACGTCGTACACCGCGCGGCCCATGCGCGTCATGATGCGCATATTGACCGCCACGTACGGCGAATCGGACAGTTCCACGCCAATATGGGCGATCGGCGAGCCCAGCGGGCCCATCGAGAACGGAACCACGTACAGCGTGCGGCCGCGCATGCAGCCCTCGAACAGGCCGTTCAGCGTCTGGCGCATCTCGGCGGGTTCGGTCCAGTTGTTGGTGGGGCCGGCGTCTTCCTGCTTTTCGGAGCAGATAAAGGTGCGATCTTCCACCCGCGCCACGTCCGAGGGGTCCGACAGTGCCAGGAAGGAATTCTTGCGCTTGGCCGGGTTCAGCCGCTTCATGGTGCCGGCGGCGACCATCTGCTCGCACAGGCGGTCATATTCTTCCTGCGAGCCGTCGCACCAATAGATATGGTCGGGCTTGGTCAGGGCGGCGATTTCAGCGACCCAGGCCACCAGCTTGGGGTGCTTGACCCAGGCCGGCGCATTGACGGGCGCCGTACCTTGCATCGTGGGGTGGTTCATACTGCAGACTCCAGATTCGTAAAGGGAAGGAAGGGAAGGAATCCTTGCAAAGCCTGGCCAGCGGGCAGATGGGGCCGTCACACCCCCGGAGTGATGTCACACTCGGATCGACACATCCCGTTACAACTCCGCGGCGGCCTCGTTTATGCAAAAGGTCGCGGCGGTCCCTGCGGCTGCGCTACAGTTGCGCTTCGCGCGCGCAGGGGTGGCTGCGCGTGCTGGCCGGACTTTGTCCGGGTGCGATCGCGTGACGGGAGCAAGGCTCGACCGACAATCCGCGGCGGCACCGGAACGGGCAAGGATACCACTGGCGCACCCCCCTGTTTTTTGCTGTGCAACAATCGCTGCCACCGGCCGGCGTGGGGTTTTTCGATATTTCTCAACAATACTGTTGGCCGGCGCGCAGCTTGGTGGCCGCGCGCACCAACCGGCACAAGACCGTTAGACAACCAGAGTTGCCGATGAAGATTGCCGTACTCGACGATTACCAGGATGCCGTGCGCAAGCTGCCTTGCTTCAGCTTGCTGGAGGGGCACGACGTCAAGGTGTTCAACAACACCGTCAAGGGCGTGGGCCAGCTGGCCGCACGCCTGTCAGACGTCGAAGCCGTGGTGCTGATCCGCGAACGCACTCGCATCACCCGGCAACTGCTGGAAAAACTGCCCAAACTCAAGATCATCAGCCAGACCGGCCGGGTCGGCGCCGGCCCCGGCAACCATATCGACCTGGACGCCTGCACCGACCGCGGCGTGGCCGTGCTCGAAGGCGTGGGTTCACCGGTGGCGCCGGCCGAGCTGACCTGGGCGCTGATCATGGCCGCCCAGCGCCGCATCCCCCAGTATGTCGCCAGCCTGAAGCACGGCGCCTGGCAGCAGTCGGGGCTGAAATCGACGACGATGCCGCCCAATTTCGGCCTGGGCCAGGTGCTGCGCGGCCAGACCCTGGGGATCTGGGGCTATGGCAAGATCGGCCGGCTGCTGGCCGGCTATGGCCGGGCCTTTGGCATGAAGGTGCTGGTCTGGGGCCGCGAGGCGTCGCTGGAAGGCGCCCGTGCCGACGGGCTGGGCGTGGCCGAATCCAAGGAGCAGTTGTTTGCCGACAGCGATGTGCTGTCGCTGCAGCTGCGCCTGAACGACGACACCCGCGGCATCGTCAAGCAGACTGACCTGACGCGCATGAAGCCCACGGCACTGTTCGTCAACACCAGCCGCGCCGAACTGCTGGAAGAGAACGCGCTGGTCACCGCGCTGAACCGCGGCCGCCCGGGCATGGCGGCGATCGACGTGTTCGAGTCCGAGCCGATCCTGCAGGGCCACGCGCTGCTGCGCATGGAAAACTGCATCTGCACGCCGCACCTGGGCTATGTGGAGCGCGACAGCTACGAGCTGTACTTCCGCACCGCGTTCCAGAACATCCTGGACGTGCTGGCCGGCAACCATGACTGCATCGTCAACCCGAAGGCGCTGGCGCCGGTGCTGACGCGCTGAGTCACCAGCGGCCGGATTCCCTCCGGACAGCCCGCCCCGACACCACCCCTGTTCCGCCATGCGGGACAGGGGTGTTTCACATCTGGCCGGGCATTTTCTCTGGAAAACGCGAATTCCACGAAACCGCTACACTCGGGACTTCCCTTACCGCCCGGCCTGCCACGGCCCGCGGCAGCCCAGACAACAACAAGGCGCCCTCCTGCGCCAATCCCTATTCCCAAGGCCGGCATGGACCCCAGGCTAGTGACGCTCTGCGTCGGCAATTTCGTCATTGGCACCGGTGCGATGATCGTTACCGGCATGTTGAACGACATTGCCGCCGATTTCGGGCTGGGCGCGGCCAGCGCCGGGCAGCTGATCTCGGTGTTTGCGCTGGCCACCTGCATTGGCGCACCGCTGTTCGCCACGCTGGGCTCGCGCATCGACCGCCGGCTGCTGCTGGCCGGGTCGCTGCTGGTCTATGGGGTGATGCACCTGGCCGCCGCGTTCGCGCCCAGCTTTGCGGCGCTGATGGCGATCCGCTTCCTGACCGCGATCGGCGCGGCCATCTATACGCCCCAGACCGCCGCCACGCTGCCGCTGCTGGTCAACGCGCAGACGCGCGGGCGCGCCATCAGCTTCGTGTTTCTTGGCTGGAGCATCGCCAGCGTGGTGGGCGTACCGCTGGGCACGTGGATTTCCAGCACGCTGGGCTGGCGCGTCAGCATGGCGCTGGTCGGTGCCCTGGCGCTGCTGGTGTCGGCGGCGGTCTGGCGCGCGCTGCCGCGCGGGCTGATCGTGCCGCCGGCCGGGCGAGAGGCCTGGGGTGCGGTGCTGCGCCACAAGCCGATCATGCTGGTGGTGCTGACCACCATGATCTCATCGGCGGGCATGTTCACCGTGTTTACCTATATCGCCCCGCTGATGCGCGATGTGTACGGCATCAGCGGCGGCGCGCTTAGCCTGATGTTCCTGGCCTACGGCGCCTGCGGCGTGTTCGGCAATGCCATGGCGGCGTCGCGCATGGACCGGGTCACGCCCAGCCGGATCGTGCAGGTCACGCTGCTGACCTCGATCACGGCCATGGTGCTGTGGCCGCTGGCCGGGCTGGGCAGCGTGGCGCTGGTGCTGCTGTTCATGCTGTGGGGCGTGGGCGGATTTGCCACCAACAGCGCGCAGCAGGCGCGGCTGGTGCTGCTGGCGCCTGAGCGGGCATCGGTGTCGATCTCGCTGAATTCTTCGTCGATCTACCTGGGCCAGGCGGCCGGCGCCATGGCCGGGGCTGCCATCTATACGCTGGCCGGCGCCGATACGCTGCACTGGGGTGCGGCGGCGCTCATGCTGGTGGCGCTGGCGGTATCGCAGCGCGCCCGGGCGCTGGGCTGCCAGTGGCAGCGGCCGCAGGCGGCGCAGCAGGCGTGATGCCGGGCTGAACCCCGAGGCGGCTCCCCGCCGCCGGGTTCCTTGTGAGGGACCGCACCAAGCACTTGTCCACAGTGTTATCCGCCCCGTTATCCTCAGGCATATCCGCAGCTTATCCACAGCCCTTTCCACAACCGGATGAACAACCACGAAGCGGGGGCGCACGTGAGCGAATCCAGACCTCGGCCGGGCCTTGCGCGTGTGCTGGCGGTCAGCATGGCCAAGGCCATCCCGTTGGTGGTGGCCGGGGCGGGCACCGAGGCGGTGGTGCTGTCGGGCATTCGCAAGCACCCTGTCAGCACCCTGCTGCACCCGTTGCGGGTACAGGTGCAGCCGCTGGGCCTGGCCGGCGACGAACAGGGCGACCTGACCGTGCACGGCGGGCTGGATAAGGCGGTCTACGCCTATCCTTTCGAGCACTACCCGTGGTGGAATGCGCGCCGCCGCGCCTGCGGGCAGCCCGAGTCAGGCCCACCGTTGCCGTTTGGCGCCATGGGCGAGAACCTGACCCTGGAGGGGCTGCTTGAATCCCAACTCTGGATCGGCGACCTGGTGCGCGTGGGCACGGCCCTGCTGCGGGTGGAGTCGCCGCGCAAGCCCTGCTACAAGTTCAACGCCGCGCTGGGCTACCGCCACGCGGTGCGCGACATGATCCAGAGCGGCTACTCCGGGGTCTACCTGAGCGTGGTGCTGAAGGGAGAAGTGCGCGCCGGCGATGTTGTGGTTGTGCAGGCCGGGCCACGCGAACTGTCGGTGGACAGCGTCAATCAGTGGCGCCGCGATGGCCGGCGGCAGCTTTTCTGATAATGTTTGTCTAACCATACAAGCGCCCCGCTACACACATCTCCGGCTTCCCCTGTGGCCCGGACGGCGTTTGCCGGCGCCGGGCATTACCAGACCCTTGCAACCCTGTAACGGACTGTAATACGCGGCGCTGGCTCCGGCGGGCGAAGCGCGGTATCAGTAGAGTCTTTGCGCGACATGCACCGGCAACATCTGGACACAACCAGCCGGGCGATCACGGGGGAGTGGCGCGAAGACGCGGTGCAGAGGGTCCACACAATATGAAATCTGACAGGATCGACCAGCCCAAGGGCTTCGTCGACAGCAACTGGAGGGCGGCCACCGGAACCGGGCGCGGCCGCGTGTCGCCGTGGGCGGTGGTGGCCGTGCTGCTGGTCATTGCCGGGCTGGGCTGGTTTGCGTGGCGTACCTGGTTCGCGCCCAAGCCGGCGCCCAAGGCGCCGGCAGTCGTGGTGGTGTCCACCGCGCGCGTGCAGCAGGGCGACGTGCCGCTGCAGGTCACGGCCAACGGCAATGTCACCGCGCTGTCCACCGTCGAGGTGCGCCCGCAGGTGTCCAGCACCGTGCGCACCGTCCATATCAAGGAAGGCCAGACGGTCAAGCCGGGCGACCTGCTGTTCTCGCTCGATACCCGCATGGACGAGGCCAACCTGGCCAAGGCGCAAGCCCAGCTGCTGCGCGACCAGGCTGACCTGGCCGATGCCCGCCGCACGCTCGCGCGCAGCCAGGAGCTGCTGCAGCGCAACTTCATCTCCAAGAGCGCGGTCGACACGGCCCAGGCCAAGGTGGATGGCTTTGCCGCCACCGTGCGCGCCGACCAGGCCGCCATCGACGCCAGCCGCGTGGCGGTCAGCTACGGCGCCATCCGCGCCACCATCAGCGGCCGCACCGGCGTGATCAACGCCTTCCCGGGTTCGCTGGTGCTGCCCAACAGCACCCAGCCGATGGTCATCATTGCCCAGGTGCAGCCCATCGCCGTCACTTTCAGCCTGCCCGAGCGGCAACTGGGCGCGCTGCGCGAGGCGCTGCACGCGGGTCCGGTGCAGGTCACCGCGCTGCCCAACGACGGCAGCAAGACGCCGGTGACCGGCAGGATCACCTTTGTGGATAACACCGTCGATCCGCAGTACGGCACCATCCGCGTCAAGGCGCAGTTCGACAATGATGAGCAGCGGCTGTGGCCGGGCACCTATGCCAACGTCAACGCCGTGGTGCAGACCCTCAAGGGCGCGCTGTCGGTGCCGCCGCAGGCGGTGGTGACCGGCCCGGAAGGCCGCTTTGTCTATGTGGTCCAGCCCGACAGCAAGGTCGCGCGCGTGCCGGTGCAGGTGGTGACCACCACGGCCGCCGCCGCTGTGGTCGAGGGCGTGCAGCCCGGCGCCCGCGTGGTGGTGGAGGGCACGCAGAACCTGCGCCCCGGCGCGCTGGTGCGCGAAGCCCCGGCCGCCGCCGCCCGCCCGGCCAGCGCCACCGCGGGGCACTGAGCCATGACGCTGTCTGAACTCTGCATCCGCCGTCCGGTGATGACGGTGCTGCTGTGCTTGGCCGTGGTGGTCACCGGCATCGTGCTGTACCCGACCATCCCCATCGCCGCGCTGCCCAGCTTCAATTCGCCGGTGATCCAGGTCACCGCGACCCTGCCCGGGGCCAGCCCCGAGACCATGGCGGCATCGGTCGCCACGCAGCTGGAAAAGCAGTTTGCGACGATCCCGGGCGTGTCGGTGATCAGCTCGTCGAACACGCTCGGCAACTCCAGCGTCACCATTGAATTCAACAACGACCGCGATATCGACGACGCGGCCGTCGACGTGCAGGCGGCGCTGTTCCGCGCCCAGCGTTCGCTGCCGATCGAGATGACGGTGCCGCCGTCGTACCGCAAGGTCAACCCGGCCGATGCGCCGGTGCTGCTGCTGGCGATCAACTCGCCGGCGATGAGCCTGGCGGATCTGAACGCCTTCGGCGACAACCTGATCTCGCCCACGCTGGCCACGCTGCCGGGGGTGGCGCAGGTGCAGATCTTCGGGCAGAAGCGCTTTGCGGTGCGCGTGCGCGCGCACCCGGATGCGCTCGCCGCGCGCGGGCTGACGCTGGACGAGCTGGCCACGGCGCTGAACCGCGCCAACGCCAACACGCCGGTGGGCACGCTCGACAGCGCGCGCCAGACCCTGACCATCCAAGCCAACCGGCAGCTGACCAGCGCCGACGCCTTCCGCAACATCATCGTCGCCAGCCAGCCCAACGGCGCGCTGGTGCGGCTGTCCGACGTGGCCGAGATTGAGGACAGCGTCGAGACCATCAAGACTGGCAGCTGGCTCAACAACGAGCGCTCGATCGTGCTGGCGGTGCTGCGCCAGCCCGACGCCAACACCGTGGCGGTGGTCGATGCCATCAAGGCCGCCCTGCCCCGCCTGATCGCGCAGATGCCGGGTTCGGTCAATGTCGCGGTGGTCAACGACCGCTCGAACTCGATCCGCGAATCGATCCACGACGTGCAGTTCACGCTGGCGCTGACGGTGGCGCTGGTGGTGATGGTGATCTTCCTGTTCCTGCGCCGCGCCGCCGCCACGCTGATCCCCACGGTGTCACTGCCGATCTCGCTGATCGGCACGGTGGCGCTGATGAAGGCGTTTGGCTACAGCCTGGACAACGTCTCGCTGCTGGCCATCACGCTGGCGGTGGGCCTGGTGGTGGACGACGCCATCGTCATGCTCGAGAACATCGTGCGCCATATCGAGGACGGCGTGGCGCCGCTCAAGGCCGCGCTGGTGGGTTCGCGCGAGATGGGCTTCACCATCCTGTCGATCTCGATCTCGCTGGTGGCGGTGTTTATCCCGATCTTCTTCATGCCGGGCGTGATCGGGCTGTTGTTCCATGAGTTCGCGGCGGTGGTGTCGCTGGCGATCCTGGTGTCGGCGCTGGTGTCGCTGACGCTGATCCCGATGCTGTGCGCACGTTTCCTGTCGGCCGAGAACGTGCCGGTGGATGAATCGCACCATGCCTACGGCGACCACGTGCCAGCGCAGCCCGCCATCGCGCAGAAGCAGACCTTCGGCATGCGCTCCACGCAGTGGTTCGAGAACCTGTTCGAGTTCACGCTGCACCGCTATGCGCGCGGGCTGGACTGGTGCCTGACGCATCGCCGCACCGTGCTGGCGGTCGCAGGGCTGACGTTCGTGCTGACCGCCGTGCTCTTCGTCACCATTCCCAAGGGCTTCTTCCCCGAGGAAGACATCGGCCAGATCCGCGTCAACGCCGAAGGCCCGCAGGACATCTCCTTCGACGCCATGGCCGAGCGCCTGCGCGACGCCGCCGAGCGCATGCGCGCCAACCCCGCGGTCAAGAGCATCGTGGTCGCCATCGGCGGCGGCCCGTCGCCGGCCATCAACACCGGGCGCATGTTTGTCGAACTGAAGCCACGTGGCGAACGTGAGGTCATGCCCAGGGTGATCGAGTCGCTGCGGCGCGATGTTGCCGGGGTGCCGGGGCTGGCGGTGTACTTTGCGCCGGTGCAGAACCTGCAACTGGGCGGGCGCCAGAGCAAGAGCCGCTACCAGTACACATTGCAGAGCGTGAAGGCCGGCCAGCTGCAGGACTCCTCCGACAAGCTGATGGCGAAGATGCGCGCCGATCCGATCTTCCGCGACGTCACCAGCGATTCGCAGCAGTCCGGGCTGGAGGCGCACCTGTCGATCGACCGCGACAAGGCCAATGCGCTCGGCGTGCAGATGCAGGACGTGCGCACCGCGCTGTATTCCGCTTTCGGCGAGCGGCAGGTGTCGACCATCTACACGCCGATCGACAACTACTACGTGATCCTGCAGGCGGCCGATGTCGACCGCACCGACGAGAGCGCGTTCTCCAAGCTCTATGTGCGCAGCAAGACCGGCCAGATGGTGCCGATCTCCGCCTTCGCCACCACCGAGCGCCGGGTCGGGCCGATCGCCGTCAACCACCAGGGACAGCTGCCTTCGGTGACGGTGTCGTTCAACCTGGCGCCGGGCGCGGCGCTGGGCGATGCTTCGGCGCGCATCGACCGCTACCGGCAGGAGATCGCCATGCCCAGCTCGATCTTCACCAGCTGGGGCGGCGACGCGGCAGTGTTCCAGTCGTCGCAGACCACGCAGATCGTGCTGCTGGTGGCGGCCATCGCGGTGATCTACACGCTGCTGGGCGTGCTGTATGAAAGCTATATCCACCCGCTGACCATCCTGGCGGGTTTGCCCTCGGCGGCGGTGGGCGCGTTGCTGACCTTGTTTATCTTCAACGTGGAGCTGTCGCTGATCGCGGTGATCGGCGTGCTGATGCTGATCGGCATCGTCAAGAAGAACGCCATCATGATGATCGACTTCGCGCTGGCCGCGCAGCGTGAACAGGGCATGCCGCCGGCCAAGGCGATCCGGCAGGCGTGCCTGCTGCGCTTCAGGCCGATCATGATGACGACCTTTGCCGCGGTGATGGGCGCGTTGCCGCTGGCGCTCGGCTTAGGCGCCGGTGCCGAGCTGCGCCAGCCGCTGGGCCTGGCCGTGGTCGGCGGCCTGCTGTTCTCGCAGGTGATTACGCTGTTCATCACGCCGGTGATCTACCTCGCGCTGGACCGGTTCTCCGGGACGGGGCCGCTGCAGATCGATTCGGAGGGGAACAAGCTGCCGGAGAAGGCGCCGGGCGAGACGGTGCACCAGCACTGAGGCACCGGCAGGCAAGAGGTGGCCGCAGCTTTGCTGCGGCCTCTTTGCTTTCGAGGCGCCGGCCAGGGTCGACGACGTGACCATCATCACCAACCCGGGCAACAAGCGGGAGCGCAGGCCGCCAACCCCGCCACGACAACGAGGTAAGGAAAGGAACCGCGTGATGTCACTCCGTTTTCCTGTCGCAAACATGTGTGCCGGCATGCTGGCCGCCGCTGTCGCTGTGCTCGCCACCGGCTGCGCGGCCACCCGCCCCGCGCCCGAGGCGGTCAGCGCTGCCTTTGCCGGCAAGTCTTACGTGCTGTTGGGCGAGGTCCACGATAACGCCGCCGCGCAGCAGCAACGCCTGGCCGCGCTGACGCGTGCCGTCGAGCAAGGCTGGCGCCCGGCCATCGCCATGGAGCAGTTTGACCGCGAGCGCCAGGCGGATATCGAGCGCGCCCGCCGCGAGCGCCCGCGCGATGCCGACTACCTGATCGCCCAGGCCGGCGGCGATGCCTGGCAATGGCCGCTGTACCGGCCGGTGGTGGCGCTGGCGTTGCAGTACGACCTGCCGCTGGTGGCGGCCAACCTGTCGCGCGCCGACGCCGGCAAGATCGTGCGCGGCGGACTGGACAGCCTGTTCCCGGCCGGCGAGCGCCAGCAACTGGGCCTGTCCGGTGCGCTGCCCGACGACCTCGTGGCGGCGCAGACGGCGGTGCTCGACCTGGGCCACTGCGGCAATTTCCCCAAGGCCATGCTGCCCGGGATGCTGGCGGCGCAGGCCGCGCGCGATGCGGTGATGGCGCAGACGCTGCGCCCCTACGCGCTGCGCGGCGCGGTGCTGATCGCCGGCAACGGCCACGTGCGGCGCGACATCGGCGTGCCGCGCTGGCTGGGGGCGGGCGTGGCGCAGGTGGTCAGCGTGGGGTATGTGGAAAACCCGCCGGCCGACGGCGAGTTCGACATGGCCGTGGTGGTGCCGGCGGTGGCGCGCAAGGACCCATGCCTGCAGGCGAAGCCGGCGGGTTGACGGGCCTGCGCCCGCGCTGCAATGCGCCATCCACGTAAACCCCGACCCATTCTCCCCCCAATTGACAGCCTTTTGACAGTTTCCGCCGCCTAGAATCCGCCCCATGACCGGTAATTCCGGTCTGACGTTCACCAAAAATCCAAGAACAGTCCCGGCCACGCCCCGCCGCGCCGGACAGGAGACAAGCACCGGCACTGCGCCTTTCGCACAGTCCCCCCGGGCTACCTTCCCGTCCTCGCAACGCAGTGGCAGCCGGAACGCCCGGGTCGGATCGCGGCTGCCAGCAGGCTGGCACGGCGCATCCCCGGTACAACCAGGAGACCGCTATGCGCCGTACCTATTCCCGCCTGGCCCATGCCGTGATGGCATCGGCCGCCGTTGCCGCCACCTTCGCCGCCGCGCCGGCCTTTGCGCTGGACAGCGTCAAGGTCATGATCGGCGCCAACCCGGGCGGCGGCTTTGACCAGACCGGCCGCTCGCTGGGCGCCGCGATGATTGCCGCGGGCACGGCCAAGACCGCCTCGTATGACAACAAGGGCGGCGCCGGTGGCACCATCGCGCTGACCCAGTTCGTCAATACCGACAAGGGCAACCCCAATGCGCTGATGGTGGTGGGCGCCGTGATGGTGGGCGCGATCGAGACCAACAAGCCGCCGGTTACGCTGAAGAACGCCACCCCGATCGCGCGCCTGTTCGCCGACACCATGGTCATCACCGTGCCGGCCAGCTCGCCGATCAAGTCGGTCAAGGACCTGACCACGCAGCTCAAGGCCAACCCGGGCAGCGTCAGCTGGGGCGGCGGCTCCAAGGGTTCGATCGACCACATCCTGGCCGGCCTGATTGCCAAGGAATCGGGCGTCGATCCCAAGAAGATCAACTACGTACCCTTCCAGGGCGGCGGCGAAGCCTCGGCCTCGATCATGGGCGGCCACGTGACGGTGGGCATTGCCGGCGTGTCGGAATTCCTGCCCTTCATCAAGAGCGGCAAGATGCGCGCGCTGGCGGTGACCTCCAAGGACCGCACCGCCGATATCCCGACGCTCAAGGAGCAAGGCGTGAACGTCGAGATCTACAACTGGCGCGGCGTGTACGGCGCGCCCGGCATCAGCGCCGAGCAGCGCAAGGCCATGATCGACGCCGTGGTCAAGGCCACCGAGAGCAAGTCCTGGAAGGACACGCTGCAGAAGAACGACTGGACCCCGTTCCTGCTGACCGGAGACGAGTTCGGCAAGTTCGTCGACAGCGAATCGGCCCGCCTGGGCGGCTCGCTGCGTGAACTGGGCGTGGCCAAGTAAGAACCGCCCGCAGCACCGCTTCAACCCGCTTTACCTGTCGTGCCTGCCAACCCCGCCGGTGAACCCGGCGGCAGGAAAACGGCGCAGGGCCCGGTGTCCACCTGCGATACCAGACAAATAACCATACGTCGCCGGGCCCTGCCGCCGCGCGGGCAGCACCTGCCAGCGTCGCGGACGCCAGCGCCCCTGCTGGCGACAAAGGCCAAGGAGTCTCCATGAAACCCTCGCACCTCGCCATCGGCATTGCCGTGCTGGCGCTCTCGCTGTTCTTCTTCCTCGGGCTGTCCGGCATTTCCGGCGAAGAGGGTTATGCCGGCCTGTCGCCGCGCTTCATGCCCACGCTGGTGGCCGTCGGCCTGGCGGTGTGCGGCGCGCTGCTGACGTGGCAGGGCGTGCGCGGCGGTTTCCGCAACATGCCGGAAGAAGATGCCGAGCTGCCGGACGCGCCGCACAACTTCGGCGGCTTCCTGTGGGTGGCCGCGGGCCTGGTGCTGAACATGGCGCTGATCGGCACGCTTGGCTTCGTGTTCGCTTCCACGCTCCTGATGGTGTGCGTGGCGCGCGGCTACGGCAGCCGCCGCATCGTGCGCGATGCGCTGATCGGCCTGTGCATCACGGTGCCGATGTGGGCGCTGTTTGAATTCCTGCTCGGCATCAACCTGCCGCTGCTGCCCATCGCTGGCTTCTGAGCCCGCCCGCCCGACCAGCAAGGAGTCTTCGAATGGATACCCTGAACCTGCTGATGCACGGCTTTGCCGTCGCGATCACGCCAATCAACCTGATGTGGGCCCTGGTGGGCTGCTTCCTCGGCACCGCCATCGGCGTGCTGCCCGGCATCGGCCCCGCGCTGACGGTGGCGATGCTGCTGCCGCTGACCGCCAAGGTGGAGCCGACCGCGGCGCTGATCATGTTTGCCGGCATCTACTACGGCGCGATGTACGGGGGCTCGACCACTTCGATCCTGATGAACACCCCGGGCGAGTCTTCCACCATGGTGACAGCCATGGAAGGCAACCTGATGGCCAAGAACGGGCGCGCCGGCCCGGCGCTGGCCACCGCGGCGATCGGCTCGTTCGTGGCCGGCACCATCGCCACCGTGCTGCTGTCGATGTTCGCGCCGGTGGCGGCGGACGTGGCGCTGCAATTCGGACCGGGCGAGTATTTCATGATCATGCTGCTGGCCTTCACCACGGTCTCGGCCGTGCTGGGCTCGTCGCTGCTGCGCGGCATGACCGCATTGTTCCTGGGCCTGGGCATCGGCCTGATCGGCATGGATTCGCTGTCGGGCCAGACCCGCTATTCGATGAACGTGCAGGAGCTGTACGACGGCATCGACATCGTGGTGGTGGCGGTGGGCCTGTTCGCCGTGGGCGAGGCGCTGTTCAACGCGTTCTTCCCGCAGCCGGTGGGCACGTTCAACAAGCTCAGCTCGGTCCACATGAACAAGTCGGACTGGAAGCGCTCGGTCCCGGCGTGGATCCGCGGCACCCTCATCGGCTTCCCGTTCGGGCTGATCCCCGCCGGCGGCGCCGAGATCCCGACCTTCCTGTCGTATGCCACCGAGAAAAAGCTGTCGGACCACAAGGAAGAGTTCGGCAAGGTCGGCGCGATCGAAGGCGTGGCCGGCCCCGAAGCGGCCAACAACGCCGCAGTGACAGCGACGCTGGCGCCGCTGCTGACGCTGGGCATCCCGACCTCGAACACCACCGCGATCCTGCTGGCCGCGTTCCAGAACTACAACCTGCAGCCGGGCCCGATGCTGTTCCAGACCTCGGGCGACCTGGTGTGGGGCCTGCTGGCGTCGCTGTATATCGGCAACGTCATGCTGCTGGTGCTGAACCTGCCGGCGATCGGGCTGTGGGTGCGCATGCTGCGCGTGCCCACGCCGCTGCTGTACGGCGGCATCCTGATCTTCGCGGGGCTGGGCGCCTACGGCATCCGCCAGTCGTGGTTCGACCTGCTGCTGCTGTTCGTGGTCGGCCTGCTGGGCATGGTGATGCGCCGCTTCGACTTCCCCACCGCGCCGGTGATCGTGGGCATGATCCTGGGGCCGATGGCCGAGAAGCAACTGCGCAATGCGCTGTCGATCGGCCAGGGCGACTGGACCCTGTTCCTGCGCCAGCCGATCTCGGCCACCATCCTGGCGCTGACCGTGGCGGTGGTGGTGATCCCGCGCCTGTTGCGCTGGCACGCGACCCGCACCTCGGCGCACGCGCAGGCCGACAACGCGGCATGATGCGCGCGATCTTGCGGTAAGCTTTGCGAGGCCCGCACGCCAATGGTGTGCGGGCCTCTTGTCTTTCGTCGTCCGTCTTCCAGAACAACAAGCCGCCGGCGCTCCCGCGCCAGGCCGCTGTCACATGCGTCTCTTCTCCAACCCCTGGCTATCCGCGCTGCCCACGCTGGCACTCGGGCTGGCCGCCGCCCTGCTCTGCACCGCGCTGCATACCCCGCTGCCGTGGATGATCGGCCCGTTGCTGTCCGTGGCCGCCGCGCGCATGGCCGGGGCCGACCTGCGGGCGCCGTCGCAGGCCCGCAATGCGGGCCAGTGGGTGATCGGCGCGTCGCTCGGGCTCTACTTCACGCCGGACGTGGTGGCGCGGCTGGTGGAGTACCTGCCCTACATCATTGCCGGCTCGCTGTTCGCGCTGGTGCTGGGCGCGGGCGGCGCCATCCTGCTGCGGCGGACCACCGGCGTGGCCTTCAAGACCGCGTTCTTCTCCACCGCCATCGGCGGCGCCTCGGAGATGGCCAACCTGGCCGAGCGCAACGGCGCGCGCATCGACCAGGTGGCGGCCGCGCATTCGCTGCGGGTGCTGATGGTGGTGGTGACCGTGCCGGCGATCTTCCAGTACGGCGGCATCCACGGGCTCGACCCCTATATCCCCGGCCCGCGCGTGGTCAGCGCGCCGGGGCTGCTGGCGCTGATCGCCATCACGCTGGGCGTGGCGCTGCTGGTGAAGCGGCTGAACATGCCCAACCCGTTCGTGATCGGCACGCTGCTGGCCGCAGCAGTGTTGACTGCATCCGGGATCGAACTGTCGGCCATCCCCACCTGGATGAGCCGTGCCGGCCAGCTGTTGATCGGGGTCTCGCTGGGGGTGCGCTTCTCGCGCGAGTTCCTGCATACCGCGCCGCGCTTCCTGTCGGGCGTGGCGCTCTACACCGTGCTGGCGCTGGTGGTATCAGCGCTGGTGGGCTGGGGGCTGTCGGCGCTGTCGGGCGCGCACCCGGCCACGGTGATCCTGGGCACCACGCCGGGCGGCATTGCCGAGATGTGCATCACCGCCAAGGTGCTGGAGGTGGGGGTGCCGCTGGTGACGGCGTTCCACGTGATCCGGATGGCCTTCGTGGTGCTGGCCACCGGCCCCCTGTATCATTGCCTCAAACATCGCGTCGCGCCGGAGGAGACAGAGTAGCGGTCCGCCACAGGACGGCTACGGTGCGGCCAGCCAGAACCAGGAGCGCCATGTCCGAAGCCGCACCGCAATTCAGCCTCACCGATATCGACGCCACGCTGGAGCGCGTGCTGGCGCCATGGGTGCGCCAGCTCGGCCTGCGCGCCGAAGCCGTCGATGCCCAGGGCGTCACGCTGCGCCTGCCGTTCAGCGAGTCGTTCCGCCATGCGGGCGGCGTGGTCTGCGGTCAGGTGCTGATGTCCGCCGCCGATACCGCCATGATCGTCGCCGTGGCCAGCGCGCTGGGCGCCTTCCGCCCGATGACCACGGTCACACTCACCACCAACTTCATGCGCCCGGTGATCGACGGCGACGTGCTGGTGCGCGCCAACGTGCTGCGCCTGGGCAAGACCGTGGTGTTCGGCGAGATCGAGCTGACCGGCCCCGACGGCAAGCTGGCGGTGCAGGCCACCACCACCTACACCCTGCTCTGATCCGCTCGCAACGCCAGCGTCCATGACCTCCGGCCACGCCAATCCCTTCGACCAGATCGTCTTTGCCGGCGGCGGCAACCGCTGCTGGTGGCAGGCGGGCTGGTGGGACACGGTCGCGCCGGAACTGCAGCTGCGCCCGCGCGTGATCGCCGCGATCTCGGCCGGCGCGGCGACGGCGTGCATGGTCTATGCGCACGATTCGCACCAGACCATGGACTACTACCGCGAGGTGCTGTCCAACAACCGCCGCAATGCCTACTGGGGCAACCTGCTGCGCAATGAGCGCGTGTTCCCGCATTACGGCATCTACCGCACCGCGCTGCTGACGATCTTCGCCGACGGGCGCCTCTCGCACCTGCAGCAGGCGCCGGAAATCCGCATCGGCGTGGCCCATATCCCGCGCTGGAGCGGCCCGCGCCTGGCGGTGGCAGCGGGGCTGCTGGCGTACAACATCGACAAGCATGTGCTCAAGACGCTGCACCCGCGGCTGGGGCGCAAGCTTGGTTTCCGCCCGGAGTTCGTGCGCGCGCAGGACTGCGCCTCGCCCGAGCAGCTGGCCGACCTGCTGCTGCAGTCGGCCTCCACGCCGCCCTTCACGCCGGTGCTGCGCCGCAGCGGCCGCCCGGTGCTGGACGGCGGGCTGGTCGACAATGTGCCCGTGGACGCGCTCGATGCCACCCCGGGCAATGTGCTGGTGCTGGTGACACGGCTGTATCCGCGCCCGCGCCGTTTCGTGCTTGAGCAAGGCGGCCAGCGCCGCCTGTACCTGCAGCCCTCGCAGCGCGTGCCGATCTCGAGCTGGGACTACACCCGGCCCGATGCCATGACGCACGCCTATGAGCTGGGCCGCCGCGACGGGGAAACTTTCCTGCGCGAGTGGCCGTCGATCCTGAATACCGAACTGCGGCCCGCTGCCTAGTGTTTCGTTTGCTGGCGCTGGCCTGATTGTTGTCGATGCGGCCCGCGTGCCGCGACAGGAGGCATGGATGACTAAGCGCCAGACAACCCCCGCCGGGGCCAAGGAACCGCGGCGCGCCCGCGAGGTCAGCGCGGCGCCGCCGGTGGAGCAGGTGCCGCGCGTGCGCAACGGCCGCACGCGGCGCAACGACAAGGTGCGCAAGGCAGACCTGGTGGTGATCGGCGGCGGCTCGGGCGGCGTGGCCTGCGCGCGGCGCGCCGCCGCGCACGGCGCACGCGTGATCCTGGTCGAGCGCGATGCCATCGGCGGCACCTGCGTCAACCGCGGCTGCGTTCCCAAGAAGATGCTGTCCTACGGCGCCGGCTGGTCGGCGATCCTGTCGGGCTGCCTGTCGCACACGGGCGGGCATGAGGACTGGCGCGACGCCATCGTCCGCGTCAACGCCGAAGTCGCGCGGCTGAACGCGGGCTACACCCAGCGCCTGCACGAATCCGGCGTGGAAATCCTGCGCGGCGATGCGCTGGTCACCGGCAAGGGCGAAGTGCGCGTCGGCGACGAGACCATCCACGCGCGCCGCATCCTGATTGCCACCGGCGCGCGCCCGCGCGCGCTCGAAGTCCCCGGCGGCGAACTGGCCGCCAGTTCCGACGACGTCTTCACCTGGCAGACCGTGCCGGGTTCGATCGCGGTCATCGGCGGCGGCTACATCGGCGTGGAGCAGGCCTCGATCCTGTCGCGCTACGGCGTCAAGGTAGACCTGATCGTTGCCGGCGACCGGCTGCTGCCCCACTTCGACCACGACATCTCCCGGTCGCTGGCCGATGCACTGACCGCGCGCGGCGTGCGCCTGCACCTGAACGCCAGGGTGCACCTGCTGAGCCAGGCCAACGGCGCGGTGGAAGTCTGCTACCGCCCCACCGACCGCCCCGGCCAGACCGAGGCCGTGCGCGCGCAGGCCGCGCTGGCGGCGATCGGGCGCATTTCCAACGTGCAGGGCTTCGGGCTGGAGGCGGTTGGCGTGGACTTTGGCGACAAGGGCGGCATCCGCGTGGACCGCCAGTTCCGCAGCAGCGTGCGCGGCATCTACGCGCTCGGCGACGCCATTGACGGCCTGCACCTGACACCGGTGGCCACCGCGCAGGGCCGCTGGCTGGCCGACCGCCTGTACGGCCGGCGCGGCGAACGCGCCGATTTCGACTTCGTGCCCACCGCGGTGTTCTGCGAGCCGGCCATCGGTGCCGTGGGCCTGACCGAGGCCCAGGCGATCGCAGCCGCCGGCAAGCCCGAACGCATCCGCACCGTGGTCAAGCGCTTTGTCTCGCTGGAAAACCGCTTTGGCGGCACGGCCCACCAGTCGATGTTCAAGCTGGTGCTGAATGCGCGCAGCGGGCGCGTGCTGGGTGCGCACCTGATGGACGACGCCGCGCCCGAGATCGTGCAGACGCTGGCCGTGGCGTTGCGGCTGGGCGTGCGCGAATCGCACCTGGAGACCACGGTGCAGCTGCATCCGACGGTGGCAGAAGAGTTGTTTGGTTAGGCGTTATTCACCGATGGGCAGCTTCAGCACCGCGCGCACGCCGGTGCCCTGCAGCCCATCGCCAAGCTCCACCGTGCCGCCAAACCGCGCCGCCATCTCGCGCGAGATGGCCAGCCCCAGCCCGGAGCCCGGCTCCGCATTGCCCACGCGCCGGTAGAAGCGCGCGAAGACTTTTTCGCGCTCTTCGGCCGGAATGCCCGGGCCATCGTCTTCCACCACCAGGCAGGCGGTCTGGTCGGCGCGCGTGGCCGACAGCGTGATGCGGCTGCCGCGCGGCGAGTACTGGATCGCGTTGTGGACCAGGTTGGCCAGCGCCTCGCGCAGCAGCGCGGGGTCGGCGCGCACCGGCAGCTTCAGCCCCGCCACCGGCTCCCAGCCGAAGTCCTGCTGCTTGCCGCGCGCCAGCGGCAGGTAGTCCAGCGCCACCTGTTCGGCCACGGTGACAGCGTCGATGATGTCGATGCCATCGGCTTCCTGGGCGGCTTCGCCGTGGTGCTGGCGTACCCGCGCCAGCGCCAGCAGCTGGTTGGTCAGGCGCGCGGCCTGCTCCAGCTGGGTGACGATGCCGCCCACGGCTTCGCCGGCGGCCTGGCGCGCGGCCTCGGGGTCGGGCGCGCGCAGCTGGCGCTGGGCGTATTCGGCCTGGGTCTTCAGGATGGCCAGCGGCGTGCGCAGCTGGTGCGCGGCATCGGCGATGAACTGGGCCTGCGACTGCGCCATTGCCGCCGAGCGCGACACATGCAGGTTGACCGCGTCGACCAGCGGGCGCACCTCGGCGGGCACGCGCTCGAACGTAAGCGGTGTCAGGTCGTCCGGCGAACGCGCTTCCACATCGTCGCGCACGCGCGCCAGTGGGCGCAGCACGTAGGTGACGCCGCCCACCAGGATGCCGGCGCTCAGCAGGATCAGCAGCAGGTCGCGCGCCAGCGCGCTGCGCCAGACCGTACCGATCAGCGTGGTGCGCGGCTCGGCGGTCTCGGCCACCTGGATGATCACGCGCATGCGCGCATCCGGCCGGTACACCGGCCGCGCCATGGCGGCGATGCGCACGGCCTCGCCCCGGTATTCGGCGTCGTAGAAGCGCGGCTGGTTGTTGACGAGGTTGCCGGCCGGCAGCGGCAGGTCGTCGTAGCCGGTGACGGTCTCGACCTGGCCGGCGCGCTCGGTCGACACGCGGTAGAACACATGGGTCTGCGCCGCGGTCTCGAACATTTCCATGGCGGCGTCGGGCAGGGTGAGCTGGACGCTGTCGCCGGCCATGCCGATGGCATTGTCGATGGCGCGGATCGAGCCATAGAGCGAGCGGTCATAAGCCGTGTTGGCCGCGTCGCGCAGGGTGCCGTAGGTCAGCCAGGTGTCGATCGCCATCATCGCCGCCAGCGCCGGCACCAGCAGCAACAGCAGTTGCCGGCGCAGGCTGCCGCGGCGCCACAGCAGCACCGGATGGCGCGGCCACATCCGCAAGTGCATGATTAGCGCCCGGCCTCAGGCTCCAGCAAGTAGCCGAAGCCGCGCAGCGTGACGATGGTGACGCCGTGCCCGGCCAGCTTCTTGCGCAGCCGGTAGACCAGCACCTCGATCGCGTCGGGAGAGACATCGGCGTCGAGCGAGAACACCTTGTCGAGCAGCTGCGCCTTGGTCAGCGGCTGGCCGCTGCGTGCCAGCAGCGCGCCCAGCAGGGTCGATTCGCGCGGGGTCAGCGCCAGCGGAGCGCCGTCCAGCGTGAAGCTGCGGGTCTCGCCGTCGAATACCAGCGTGCCGCACTGCAGGCGCGGATGCGCGCGCCCGCGGCTGCGCCGGATCAGCGCCAGCAGCCGCGCTTCCAGCTCGGCAATGGCAAAAGGCTTGGGCAGGTAGTCGTCGGCGCCAAGGTTCAGGCCGCGCACGCGTTCGTCCAGCGTGTCCTGCGCAGTCAGGATCAGCACGGGGGTGCGGTCGTCGCGCCCGCGCATGGACTTGAGCACGGCCAGCCCGTCCTTGCCGGGCAGGCGCAGGTCGAGCAGCACCGCGTCGTATTCCTCCGCCTGCAGGCGGGCCTCGGCCTGCAGCCCGTCGGCGACGTGCTCGATCACAAAGCCGCCCTGCTCCAGCGCGCGGGCGACCCAGCGTGCCAGTTCGATTTCATCCTCCACCAGCAGGATGCGCATGCCGGTCTCCTCCTCTGCCGGTTTGGTCCATATTTCGGTTGCGGCGGCGGAAAACGTCCGGATAACAGGGGGCTGCACCGATGGAGCGCGCCCGCCGCGGGCGCCTATAATACCCCCGCCCCGCTGGTCCCGGCGCGTGTTGTCCGCGCGCCCGCTCCCTTCCACAGGCAGTTCTTCCGTTTCCGACCACCGTGCCCACGCGTCCACCCCCGCCGTCCCTGCCGTGCGCCTGCGAGCCGCCTGCCTCGGCGCAGCGCCGCCGCCTGCTGGGCGCGTCGCTGCTGGCCGGCGCCACCTTGCCGGCCGCATGGCCCCTTCATGCCCAGTCTAGGCCGCCGGCGCCGCCGCCGGGGTATCCGTCCGGGTATGACGCCACCATCGCCGGCGCCATGCGCGAAGGCATGGTCACGGTCTATGCATCGACCGACCTGAAAGTGGCGCAGCCGCTGATCGCCGCGTTCGAGGCGCGCTACCCGGGCATCCGCGTGCACTACCAGGATCTCAACACGATCGATCTGAACCAGCGCTTCCTGGCCGAGACCGCGGCGCTGGGCGGCAAGCGGCCCGCGCCCGATGCGGCCTTTGCCGACGTGCTGTGGAGCACGGCGATGGACCTGCAGATCAAGCTGGTCAACGACGGCCATGCGCAGCGCTACGCCTCGCCCGAGCGCGCCGGCCTGCCCGGCTGGGCGGTATGGCGCGACGAGGCCTGGGGCACCACTTTCGAGCCCGCGGTGATTGTCTACAACCGCTACCACCTGGCCGGCATGCGCCCGCCGCGCAGCCGCAGCGGGCTGGCGCGGCTGCTGCAGGAACACGCGCCGCGCTGGCATGGCAAGGTGGTGACCTATGACGTGGAGCGCTCGGGCGTGGGCTACCTGCTGGCGCAGCAGGACGCGCGCATGGGCAGTGAGTTCTGGTACCTGGCGCAGGCGCTGGGGCGCGCCGGGGTGCAACTGTCGGCGTCCACGGCCGAGATGATCGAGCGCATCGCCAGCGGCGAGCTGGTGATGGGCTACAACCTGCTGGGTTCGTACGCGCTGTCGCTGATGGAGCGCGGCGCGGCCATCGACGTGATCGCCCCGCGCGACTACACGCTGGTGATGTCGCGGGTGGCCTTTATTGCCCGGCGCGCGCCGCGGCCCAATGCGGCGCGGCTGTGGCTGGACTACCTGCTCTCGCGCGAGGGCCAGGCGCTGCTGGCCAAGTCCACCTCACAGCTCTATACCATCCGCACCGATACCGACAGCGTACACACCGCGGCGGCATTGTCGGAGCGGCTGGGCTACGCGCTCAAGCCGATCAGCGTCGGCCCGGGCCTGCTGGCCGCGCAGGACGCGATGCGCAAGCGCGCCTTCCTGGCGCGCTGGCGCGAGGCCATGCGCGGCTAAGCGCGGCGCTCAAGGCACCAGGTCGCCGGTTTCGAGCCCGCCCGGTTGGGCGTTGGGGCAGGCCTGCTGGCACAGTGTGGACAGTTCCCGGTCCAGCGCCGCCATCGGGCGCGGCACGTAGCCATGGCGCAGCGCCGGTGAGAACTTCAGGGTATCGATAAAGGCGTCGGACATGCGCTCGGCGTTGGCGTCGAGGTCGAAGTCCTGGGGCGAGAACAGCCAGTGCGCCAGCACCCCGCCGATGGCGGCATGGAAGGCGTTGACGGCCAGGTCCAGGTCCAGGTCGGCGGGCAGCTGGCCGCGCTCCAGGGCCAGGCGCAGGTGCTCGCGCATCTTGATCAGGCCGTCCTGGTGCGACTGGCGCTGGCGCTCGAAGATGGCGCCGTTGTCCTGCACCATTTCACACTTGTGGAAGATGATCTCGAACACCCGGCGCCAGCGCGGGTTGACCACGGTCTGGCGCATCACATAGGCGCAGATGTCGCGGATGCCGCCCAGCGGGTCTTCCTGGCGCGCGAGCCGCTCGGGGTCGCACAGCGCTTCCACGGGCAGGTTGACGCGGTCGCACATGGCGGCGAACACATCGCTCTTGTTCTTGAAGTGCCAGTAGATCGCGCCGCGCGTGACACCCGCCGCCTCGGCGATGTCGGCGAGCGACGGGCGTGCCACGCCGCGGGCGTGGAACACGGCTTCGGCCGCGTCGAGAATCCGGTGGCGCGTTTCAAGCGCCTCTTCCTTGGTACGTCTGACCATTTTTGTCTCTGGTGCCGGCGGCATGACGCGATGGAGCCGTCATGGCCAGCCTTGTTGGTTCTCCCTGGTGCGGCCGCTGAGGCAGCCGCACGGGCCGGCGCACGCGCCGGCGGGTCGTTGTCGTCACATGCCAATGTGCTTGCAGCCTGCGAGCCGACACGACGGCGCGCATCCTAACCTGAGCCGGCGGTTTGCGCCGTGATTCCGAACGGGTAGGACGCAATTCGGACCGATCGGTTGGGTTTGACCGGGCTCGGGATCCGTATTGCCGCGGCCCCGCGGCGCCGGTTGTGCGCCGAAAGGCCCTTCTGCAACATCAACTTAACATACATGCTTGAATGTATATATAATACGCGCTTGCCCGGCGTTCGGCCAGCCGCCTTCTGTGACATACCCAGCACAGCTGGCAATCCCTGCCGCAGGCCAGCCGGTCATGAATCCAGTCGTTACATAAAAGCCACCGTTCGTCGCATCTGACATTGCGACGCCGCGATTTGTGGCTAGCATCACGCTTTTGTCCGCCGCGAACCGTGCGGCGTGCTGTGTCGTTTCCGTTTGTCGGATGACAGCTCGGGACGACGCGGCAGATCTCAAATTGCCATCATGGGGTTATCGATGAGGAAGTCCCAACGTATCCGTTGCGTTGCAGCCTATGCACTAGCGGCGCTGTCTGCCGTGGCGCTTGTTGCCTGTGGCGACAAGAAGGCCGAAGGCGGCCCCCCGCCCCCGCCGGAAGTGGGTGTGGTGACCGTGACGCCGTCGCCGGTCGCCGTCGTCAATGAACTGCCGGGCCGCCTGGAAGGCATACGCACGGCCGAAGTGCGTGCTCGCGTCGAAGGCATCGTGCTGTCGCGCAACTACACCGAAGGCGGCGAAGTGAAGGCCGGCCAGGTGATGTTCCGCATCGACCCGGCGCCCTACCAGGCCACGCTGGCTTCAGCCCAGGCCGCGCTGCAACGCGCCGAGGCCAATGCCGTGTCGGCGCGCCTGAAGGCCGAGCGCTACAAGCCCCTGGTGGCCGTCAACGCGGTCAGCAAGCAGGAGTACGACGACGCCGTGGCCTCCGCCGGCCAGGCCAATGCCGACGTGGCCTCGGCCAAGGCGGCGGTGCGCACCGCCCAGATCAACCTGGGCTACACCACCGTGACCGCGCCGATCAGCGGCCGTGCCGGCCGCGCGCTGGTGACCGAGGGCGCGCTGGTGGGCAAGGGCGAGGCGACCAAGCTGGCGCTGGTGGAGCAGGTCGACCCGATGTGGGTCACCTTCACCCAGCCGGCTTCGGAAGTCACGCGCCTGCGCCGCGCCATCGAGTCCGGCATGGTCAAGGGCATGAACGGCGGCGCCAAGGTGCACCTGTATGTCGAAGACGGCCGCGAGTACGAACAGACCGGCAAGCTGCTGTTCTCTGACATGACCGTGGACCCGACCACCGGCGCGATCACGCTGCGCGCGCAGTTCCCCAACCCGAAGCGCGAGCTGCTCTCGGGCACCTTCGTGCGCGTGAAGATCGAGCAGGGCGTGGATGAGAACGCACTGACCGTGCCGCAGCGGGCGCTGATCCGTGGCGCGCAGGGTGCCAGCGTGATGGTGGTGGGTACGGACGGGAATGTCGCGGCGGTGCCGGTCAAGGCGCCGCAGGCCATTGGCGACAGCTGGGTGGTGACCGAAGGCCTGAAGGGCGGCGAGAAGGTGATCGTCGAGGGCCTGCAGAAGATCAAGGTCGGTGCGCCGGCCAGGGCCGTGCCGTTCAAGCCGGCCGGGGCCTCGGCACCGGCCGCGGCGACGGCCTCCGCCCCGGCGACGCCGGCCTCGGCCCCCAAGGCCGAGAGCCAGCAGCAAGCCAAGTCTGACGCCAAGCAAGGCTGAACCCTGCCGTACCACCAATACGGCAAATAACGGCTAGACCGCTAGACCAAGAGGGAGCCAGTTTTATGGCCAAGTTTTTTATCGACCGGCCGGTGTTCGCGTGGGTGCTCGCGCTGATCATCGTGCTGGGCGGCATATTGGCGATCCTGCAGTTGCCAATCGCGCAATATCCGAACATCGCCCCGCCGACGATCTCGGTCACCGCCACCTACCCGGGTGCGTCGGCCAAGACGCTGGAGGATTCCGTCACCTCGGTGATCGAGCAGGAGCTTAACGGCGCCCCTAACCTGCTCTACTACAACTCCACCAGCGAGTCGTCCGGCCTGGCGAGCATCACCATCGCCTTCGCGCCGGGTTCGAACGTCGACCTGAACTCGGTCGAAGTGCAGAACCGCCTCAAGCGCGTGGAAGCGCGCCTGCCGGCTGAAGTGCGCCAGCAGGGCGTGCGCGTGGACAAGGCCGGGAACAACTACATGATGTTCCTGACCGTGTCGTCCAAGTCCGGCACGGCTGATGCGATCCAGCTCGGCAACTATGTCTCGGCGCAGGTGATCGACTCGATCCGCCGCGTGCCGGGCGTGGGCCAGGCCGACCTGTTCGGCACCGAGTACGCCATGCGGATCTGGCTGGACCCGGCCAAGCTGACCGGCTACAACCTGACCCCGACCGACGTCACCGCCGCGGTGGGCGAGCAGAACATCCAGGTCGCCGTGGGCGAGCTGGGCGGCACGCCCTCGCCCAAGGGCACCGAGCTCAACGCCACCGTCACCACCGAAAGCCGCCTGACCACGCCGGAGCAGTTCGGCAACATCCTGCTGCGCACCAACCCGGATGGGTCGTCGGTGCGTATCAAGGACGTGGGCCGCGTGGAGCTGGGCGGCGCCGACTACTCGACGCTGGCCCGCACCAACGGCAAGCCGTCGGCGGCCATCGCCATCAAGCTGGCCCCGACCGGCAACGCGCTGGCCACGGCCACCGCGGTGCGCGCCAAGATGGAAGAGCTGTCCAAGACCTTCCCGGCGGACTACCAGTACTCGGTGCCTTACGACACCTCGGCCTTCGTCAAGATCTCGATCGAGGAAGTGATCAAGACGCTGCTGGAAGCCGTGGTGCTGGTGTTCCTGGTGATGTACCTGTTCCTGCAGAACTTCCGCGCCACGCTGATCCCGACCCTGGTGGTGCCGATCGCGCTGCTGGGCACGTTCGGCGCGCTGCTGGCGTTCGGATTCTCGATCAACGTGCTGACCATGTTCGGCATGGTGCTGGCCATCGGTATCCTGGTGGACGATGCCATCGTGGTGGTCGAGAACGTCGAGCGGATCATGAGCGAGGAAGGACTCTCGCCACGTGAAGCCACGCGCAAGGCCATGGGCCAGATCACCGGCGCCATCATCGGCATCACGCTGGTGCTGACCGCGGTGTTCATCCCGATGGCGTTCTTCTCGGGCTCGGTGGGCAACATCTATCGCCAGTTCTCGCTGTCGCTGATCTCCTCGATGGCGTTCTCGGCGCTGCTGGCGCTGACGCTGACCCCGGCACTGTGCGCGACGCTGCTCAAGCCCGTCGAAGCCGGCCATCATCATGAGAAGACGGGCTTCTTCGGCTGGTTCAACCGCACCTTCGCGCGCGCGTCGACCAGCTACCAGGGCGTGGTGGCGCGCATCCTCAAGCGCACCGGCCGCTACCTGATCATCTACGCGGTCATCATCGTCGGCGTGGTGGTGCTGTTCAAGCGCCTGCCGTCGTCGTTCCTGCCCGACGAAGACCAGGGCTACATGATCACCGTGGTGCAGCTGCCCAACGGCGCGACCCAGGACCGTACCATCGGCGTGCTCAAGCAGATCGAGGACTACTACCTGCAGAAGGAAAGCAAGGTGGTGGACCAGATGATCACGGTGGCGGGCTTCTCCTTCTTCGGCCGCGGCCAGAACGGCGGTATCGCGTTCGTGCGACTGAAGGACTGGAAGGAACGCACCGGCGCCGGCGAGACCGCGCAGGCGCTGGTCGGCCGTGCTTTCGGCGCGCTCTCGTTCATCAAGGACGCGATCATCTTCCCGCTCAACCCGCCGGCGATTTCCGAGCTGGGCAACTCCTCGGGCTTTGACTTCCGCCTGCAGGACCGCACCGGCCAGGGCCACGCCAAGCTGATGGAAGCGCGCAACATGATGCTGGGCATGGCGGCCAAGAGCCCGGTGCTGATGGGCGTGCGCCCGGAAGGCCAGGAAGACGCGCCGCAGCTGCAGATCGACATCGACCGCGAGAAGGCCAAGGCGCTCGGCGTCACGGTGGCCAGCATCAACTCGACGCTGTCGATTGCGTTCGGCTCCAACTACGTCAACGACTTCATCTATGAAGGCCGGGTGCGCAAGGTGATCGTGCAGGCAGAAGGCTCAGACCGCCGCCTGCCGGACGACCTGACCAAGCTGCGCGTGCGCAACAGCAACGGCGACATGGTGGCGTTTGCCGCGTTCGCGACCTCTAAGTGGGTGATGGGCTCGCCGCGCCTGGAGCGCTACAACGGCATGCCGGCGGTGAAGCTGGCGGGCCAGGCCGCGCCGGGCCGCAGTACCGGTGAAGCCATGCGCGTGATGGAAGAGAACTTCGCCAAGCTGCCGCCGGGCTTCGGCTTCGAGTGGTCCGGCCAGTCTTATGAAGAACGCCTGGCCGGCTCGCAGGAACCGATCCTGTACACGCTGTCGCTGATCATCGTGTTCCTGTGCCTGGCCGCGCTGTATGAAAGCTGGTCGATCCCGTTCTCGGTGCTGCTGGTGGTGCCGCTGGGCGTGCTCGGTGCGCTGCTCGGCGTGACGCTGCGCGGCATGCCCAACGACGTGTACTTCAAGGTGGGCCTGATCGCCACCATCGGCCTGTCGGCGAAGAACGCCATCCTGATCGTGGAATTCGCCAAGGACCTGCAGGCGCAGGGCAAGGGCCTGATCGAAGCCACGCTGGAAGCGGTGCACCTGCGTTTCCGACCGATCCTGATGACGTCGATGGCGTTCATCCTGGGCGTGCTGCCGCTGGCGATCGCCACCGGCGCGGGCTCGGGCAGCCAGCGCGCCATTGGTACCGGCGTGATGGGCGGGATGATCACGGCCACGGTGCTGGCGATCTTCCTGGTGCCGGTCTTCTTCGTCGTGGTGCGCAAGCGCTTCAAGGGCAGTGCGCGCCAGCGCATGCTGGACCAGAAGTGGCACGAGCCGAAAGAGGAAATCTGAACATGACCAAGACTCTGACCACACTGCTGCTGGTGGCCGGCGTTCTGACGGGGTGCACGCTGGCCCCCCACTATGATCGCCCTGCCCCGCCGGTGGCAGACAGCTTCCCGGTGGCGCCCGAGGGCTACGCCACCGCCGAGGCGAAGAGCGGCGAGACCCGCCGCGCTGTCGACATCGGCTGGCGCGAGTTCTTCCGCGACCCGCGCCTGCAGTCGCTGATCGCGACCTCGCTGGAAAACAACCGCGACCTGCGCACCGCCGCGCTGCGCATCGAGGAAGCGCGCGCGCAGTACCAGGTGCAGCGCGCCGACCTGCTGCCGACGGTGAACGCGAATGCTGGCTATACTCGTGCCAGCACCAACGCTGCCACGGGGGTATCGGTTCTGGGCCAGCCTGCGGTATCGCAAGTCTACTCGGCCAGCCTCGGCATCTCGTCCTACGAGCTGGACTTCTTCGGCCGCGTGCGCAGCCTGTCGAACGCGGCGCTGGCGCAGTACTTCTCCACCGAAGAGGCGCATCGTTCGGCGTATATCTCGCTGGTGTCGGAAGTGGCCAAGGCCTACCTGTCCGAGCGTTCCTTCGCCGAGCAATACGAGATTGCACGGGACACACTCAAGGCGCGCGAGAGCACCTATGGGCTCGCCAAGCAGCGCTTCGACGTCGGCGCCACGTCCGCCCTGGACCTGCGCGACAACGAGTCGCTGGTGGCCCAGGCGCGTGTCGCCGCCGCGCAGCTCGCACGCCAGCGCGCGCAGGCGCAGAACGCGCTCGAAGTGCTGGTGGGCAAGCCCATCGGCAGCATCGAGAACCTGCCCGAGCCGATGCGCCTGTCCGACGAACGCATCATCAGCGATATTCCCGCGGGCCTGCCTTCGGACCTGCTGGAGCAACGCCCGGACATCCGCCAGGCCGAACAGCAGTTGCTGTCGGCCAACGCGAATATCGGCGCGGCACGCGCGGCGTTCTTCCCGCGCATCACGCTGACCACCAGCATTGGCACGATCAGCCCGACGTTCTCGAACCTGTTCGATGCCGGCACTAAGGCGTGGTCGTTCGCGCCGCAACTGACGCTGCCGATCTTCGACTATGGCCGCAACAAGTCCAACCTGGACCTGGCCAATGTGCGCAAGAACATCCAGGTGGCCAACTACGAGAAGACCATCCAGACGGCCTTCGCGGAAGTGGCGGATGCGCTGGTGGCGCGCGGCACGCTGGAAGACCAGGTGGCCGGCCAGGAAGAAGTGCGCAATGCCGAAGCCGCGCGCTACGAACTGGCGCGCGTGCGCTTCCGCAGCGGGATTGCCAGCTACCTGGACGAGCTCGATGCGCAGCGCCAGCTGTTCACCGCCGAGCAGGCACTGATCCAGGCGCGGCAGCTGCGGCTGAACAACGCGATCGATTTGTACCGGTCGCTGGGTGGTGGTTTGCAGGAGAGCGGTGCGGTGGCGCAGCAGGGGACGCCTGCGCAACAGGGGACGGTGACGCAGTAAGGGTTGCCGCTTGCCGTTGCACCAATAGAAAACGACGCGCTCAGGCGCGTCGTTTTTTTTCAGCCTCAGAACTTGTACGAAGCCGCCAAAAAGAACACCAGCGGATTCGGCTCCAGCTTGGTCTTCGACGTCGACAACACCGTCCCGTCGGACGCCTTGATCGTCATCGACGACGTCGACTTCAGGGGGATATAAGTCACCGCCGCCGTCACACCCCAATGCTCGTCAAAGTTATAGGTGCCACCGATATTGAACACCGGCGCCCATGACGACGATGCATCCGCACTCACCGACGTCGGCCCCGGGATGCCCGCCCCCGCCGCCAGGATCGCGCCGAGGTTGTTGTTGACCGAACTCGCAAACGCCGGATTGACCTCGATGTTGGTAAAGAAGTTGTACGACACCCCCAGCCCCAGGAACGGGCGGAAACGCGTGCCCGGATCCAGGAAGTGGTACTGCACCATCGCCGCCGGGCTCCACTGCCGCGCCTTGGTGATGATGGGGTTCAGCGCGGGGTCGCCCAAGCTCTGGCGGCCGAGCGCGCCGGCCGGGCCCGGCGGAATCAGTTCGCCGTGGCCATAGAGCTTGAACTCCGGCGGGATGCCGCCCACCGCGGTGACCGCGATATGGTCGGTGACGAAGTGGCTGAAGGTCAGCCCCAGCGTATTGGCATTGGACGACGAGAGGCTGCTGCCCGGCGCGGTGAAGCTGGACGGCAGGCCCAGCGGGTAGTTGATCGGCACGTCGAGCAAGGTGGTGGTCAGCGGGCCGCTCTGGCCATGGGTCTGGATATAGAACCAGCCGGCGGATACCACGTTGTCGCCCTTCTTCTGGGCATGGGCAGGCAGGGCGAAGCTGGCCAGCGCGGCCAGCATCAGCGTGAGCGTGAGGCGTATGGTTTTCATCTTGTGTCCCCCGGCAGTGGATGTCTTTGTTTGGTCGAGTCGTGGTGCAGTGGCCCGGGCTGCGATGGCCCGGGCCTGGTAGCGTGCTTACTGCACGAATGCGCCGACGGTGAAGTACGGGCCGCTGTCGCGCTGTTCCAGGAAGCCGAACACGCCGCCGGTGAACATCAGCTTGCCGGTCGGCGCCGAACCCGCGGGCGCCTCGCGCCGCGACGTACGGACCACGCCCGGCACTTGCTGCGAGTAGTCCAGCCGGTAGGGAATCGCCAGCGACGCATCGGATGGCCGGAACGGATCCATCATGGTGGCGGCGGCGCCGACCAGCGCGGTCACGCGGTAGTTGAAGTTGCTGTCGACGCCGACGTATTCGCCGTTGACCGCGCCTTCGGTGACCGCCACCGCCGGCGCCATCATGCCGATGCCGATCTCGTCATCGGCACCAAGCGGGCCGTTGGCGAGCGAGTCATTGGCATAGCCCACGCGGATCATGACCGGCACCAGCTGGCCGCGCAGCTTGCCCACGATCAGGTAGGCCTTGCCCAGCGTGCTGCCCAGCGTGGGCGGCTGGCTCTCGGCCTTGTAGTTGGTCGACAGCAGCGCGCCGTTGGCCTGCGGCACGAAGTTGTTGCCCTTGCGCTCGCACGTGTTGGTGGCGTTGTCGCAGACGGTGAATGAACCATTCGCAGCCAGCGCCATGCGGTAGTCCTGCGCCACCGTCTTGAACTGCTTGGACGGCACCTCGTGGAAGCCCGTGCCGTTGTATTGCCCGGCGATCTTCGACAGGTCGGTCTCGGTCTGCGCGAAGCCGATGAACTGGAAATACGGGAAGGTGGTATCCGGCACCGCGCCGGCGCCCAGCACGCCGTTGAACTGGATGCGCGCGCCGGGGATGGTGCCGCCCATCACGCCCTCGCCGACGAAGAGCTTGGCGGGACGGTTCGGATCGAGGCTGGCCCCGCTCAGCTCGAACGCGCACTGGTTCAGCTTCTCGGTCGGCAACCCCGTCTCTGCCTTCAGCGCGCCGCGCATCACGTTCTGGCCGTTGGTGGGGTCGCTGCGCGTGGGCTGCACGGTTCCGGTCTGGCGCGGCACGGAAGAATCGAGGAAGGTCACCTGCCAGGTCTTCCTGGTGGTGTCGATCTGCACCTTCACCAACTCGCCGGAGCCGGTGCCGCCGGTGAAGGTCGTGGAGTAGTCGAGCGATGCCGGGCACAGCCGCGTTTGCACCGCGGCCGGCGTGGACGGCGCGTCATCGCCGCCGCCGCCGCCGCAAGCGGCGAGCATGGCAGTGGCGGCCACGGCCAGCGCACGCGCCGGCACCGTGGATGGGCGCGAGGCCCGCGGCAGGATCATTCGATGGGGTTGCATGGTGTGGTCTCCTCGGTCTTGTGTCTTCTTGGTGGACTCAGGGTGCTGCCAGCACGCCGACGCGGAAGGTCGGGCTGGCGCCGCCGGTGCCGGACAGGTGGCTGAACACGCGCCCGCTGGCGATCAGCGCACCGCTGGTGCCGCTGTTGTCGGTGGTGGCAATCATGCCCGGCGCGTTCTGCGTGAAGTCGAGCTGGAAGGCGCCGGTCTGGTTCATCGTCATCGGGTCCAGCAGCTCCACGCGAGCGCCCTTGACCAGCGAGGCGGTGTAGACAAAATCGCTGCCCGAGCCGATATACCCGCCGTCGAGCTGGCCGCTGGCCAGCGACTTCGCCGGCGCCATCAGTGCGAGCCCCGACTCGTCGTCGACATTGACCGTCAGCGGCAGCAGCGAGATCTGCGCGTAGCCGGTGCGCACCAGCAGTGGCACCAGCGCGCCGTTGAGCTTGCCCACCACCATCAGGCCCTTGGCGCGGCTGGCGTTGTTGTTGGTGATGGCCGCACTCTGGAACGAAGGGTAACGGCGGCTGCCATCAGCATTGCTGCTTTCAAAGGCACCGTCGGCGCTGCGCAGCTTCCAGCTGTTGCCAGTGCTGAGGCAGCTGCCGGCCACGACGGTGCAGCTGCCGTCGGCGTTGAGCGTCTCGGTGGTCTGCGCGGTCGCAGGCGTGAAGTGGCTCGACGAAGTCAGCGAGCCGCCGGACGGCACCTGGTGGTAGCCCAGCAGGTTGTAGCTGCCGGCCACCCTGGTGAAATCGGTCTCGGTCTGTGCGAATGCCAGTACCGGGTAGAACGGGAACGTGGTGGCGGGGATCGCGCCCAGCCCGAGCACGCCCGGATAGGAGATGGTGGCACCCGGGATGCCGCCGCCGGCAACGCCGTTGCCCAGGAAGATCACCGGCGGCCTGGTGCTGTCGATATTGGCCTGCGAGGTGCCGTCAGACGCCGTCGCTGTCTGCAGCGCGACTGCGCAGCGGTTCTGCTCGGCGGTTGGCAGCGAGGTCATGTTGGCAAAGGTGCCGGTAAAGGTCACGCCCGCGCGCGTCGGGCTTACGCTGCCGGGTTGCTTGGGCACCGGCGACTCGATGATCTCCAGCTGGTAGGTGCGCGCCGCGGTGTCGAAGCGCAGCTTGACCAGTTCGCCCGCGCCGGAGCCGCCGGTGAAGGTGGTGCTGTAGTCCAGTGCCGCCGGGCACAACGACCCCGGCGGGCCGCCGATGGTGACCGGTCCCTGCGTGGGGCATGTGCCCGTGTTCGCGCATTGCGGCGGTGCCTGCGTGCTGGCGCGCGGCGCCTCTTCGTCGCCGCCGCCACCGCAGCCGGCCAGCGCCGCGGCAAGGCTCACCCCTGTCAAAACCAAAGTGCTGCGTCGAAGCATCGACATGGTCATTGCCTGTCTCCTGATTTTTTCTGGCGACCCCTGGTTCTGGATCTGGTGTCCGGCTCTGCGGCCGGATCCCTCCCGGGTGCGGCGACTCTCGCCGCTCGCGTGTTTTTGCGTCAATAGAGCGGCCGTTCCAAACAGGCGCGCCTGGCGTGCATGCCGCATGTGGCGGTGGATTGCGGGTGTTGCACGGACTGCGCGGCGAAGCGGCGCGGCCACCGATTCAAACGCACGGTGCGCGCCGCTTTGCCACATTTCAGAAGCGATAGTCAGGATTGGCGGGATCGAATGCCGAGGCCTCGAAGGTCTTGCGCACCAGCTTGTCGAACACGATCTTCTCGACCATGTTGCCGTCGGCATCCCAGGCGGTTTCCACGCGGATATAGGGATGCTTCAGGTCCAGCATCAGCTGCACCTTCTTGGCGTAGTACTGCGGCGCGCCGGCCGGCAGGTCCCAGGTCAGCGCCACCATGCGCACGCCCTGCTCCTGCACGATCTCGGCCTTGCTGTATTTCTCGGGCAGGCCGGCAGCGCGCAGGGACTTCGCGTCGCGCTCCAGCATCGACAGCACGAACTGGAAGCCCAGGTCGCGCACGGTGTGGTTGGACTGCGAACGCGCCAGCGTGCCTTCCAGTCCGATCCACATCGAGGTGAAGCCCAGCACGCCGCCCAGGTGGCCGTACATCTCGTCCTTGCGGCGGGTTTCGTCATAGATGATTTCCTGGCCCGACTGCGCGCCGCCGGGCAACCACTTGGCATAGAGCTGGCGCGGCTGATGGCGGTAGCGGATCTGCATCTTCGCGGGCTGGTCTTGCCACTGGTTGTTGAGCCGTTCCTGGCGCGACATCCAGTACTCGTACTCGGGATAGCGGTTCATCTCGGCGCGGGCCCATTTCAGCAGCGCATCCGGCTGCAGCGCCTGGAACACGGCCAGCACCTGCTCATCGGACAACCGCGCGAGTTCGCCGCTGGCGACCTGGCGCGAGAACAGTGCGGCTTGCTGTGCGGATGTCTGGCCGTCATAGCCCGTGCCCGCGGCGGCGGTGGTGGTGGCCGTCTGGGCCATGGCCACGGGGGGTATGGCCAGTGGCGCAGCCAGCAGTCCGATGACGGCACCGGCGACGGCGGCAAGGTAAAGCGGTTGGATCGACATGGCAGCTTCCTCCTCAAGATGTCCGCCAGGAGGCGGAGCGCGGGCAGCGCAGGGCGAACGGGGCCACCGCCGCGCCCGCGGGAATTCCGACCGGGCGCACGGGGTCCGCGGGGCCTGTGCGTGGCCTCGCTGAATGGATCGACGGTTCAGTTTTTGCGTGAGCGCGGTGGCGCCGGCCCGGCGGTAACCGGGCGCGGCGCGCGCCGCTATGTCCTGGTGCGCATTCGCATCCAGTCATCCAGCGGGTTGCTGGGGAAGCTCACGGTTTGCTCGCGCGCGCGGACCGGCATGCTGGTCACGGCTGAGCGTTTGGTGCCCTCATTGCGCACGGTGCGTGCGCTGATGCGGGCCTTGCCGAGGGCGGCGGCGGTTTGGCTGGCTGCATCGTCCATGGTTGCCGCCATCGCGGCGCAACTGGCACTCAGTTCATCGGCAGACTGCGCCGCGGCCAGCCTGCTGGCGCGCTGCTCGGCCTGCTGCTGCTCGCCGAGCTCGAATACCGACTGCAGGGCCGAGAAGTCGTCCGCACTGGGTTGCGCCACGTTCAGCACGGCTTCCACCATGGCAGTGAGCTGCGCCAGCACGTGCGCATCGCTCATCTGCCGGCCCTGCGTGAACACCGGCAGCAGGCTGGTGAGCTCTTCGCCGGCCAGCACGCCGGCCAGCGCCTTGAGCGCAAACTGCAGGCGCCAGCCGAGCTCATGCCGCGGCAGCCCCGGAATGGCGCGCGAGAAGGCGTCGAAGAAGCGCCCGTACACCGGGGCGTAGTGCTCCAGCAGGTATTGCTGGATAAAGGGCGAGGTGTCCGAATACACGCGCCCGAGCAGCCGCAGGAACGATGGCCCGCCTACCGACGGGTCGCGTGCCATCTGCAGCGCGGGCACGAACAGCGCACCCATCACGTGCTCGCAGCGGATGCTGTTGCCGGGCCAGCGCGCTTCGCACGCATCGAGCAGCGCCAGGCGCCGCGCGTTGAGCGGATCCAGCCGCCGGCTCAGTACCGCGTGCATCATGATGTCTTTGCTGCGGAAGTGGTAGTTCACGGCGGCCAGGTTGACGATGGCGCGCGACGTGACTTGCCTGAGCGAGGTGGCTTCATAGCCGACCTCGGTAAACAACTTTTCCGTGGCGTCGAGAATCCGGGCCTTGGTGTCTCCAGCCGAGCTTTTGCCGGTCTTCATGGGGGCGTCTCTCTTCGTTGCTGCCGTAAACCCCTTAGCAATTTGCTACGCTGTTCCGCTCCCTGCTCTGACGGCATACGGATGCTTGAAACAGCTGTACGAAGCCTATCCACCGCTTCGAGCGTTTCACAAGACCTGAATTGGAGTGGGCATTCTAATTGCGCCACTGGTGTGGGGAATCGCACAACAATGTCGCCCGCCGCCTGCATGGAGCAGGCATGCCGGATGCCTGCAATGCAGGACATTGCAGGCTTGCGCGGCCAATACCTCATGACGTGAGGCTCCGTGCCAGCGCGTCCGCATTCTGCGCCGTCAGCGCGAACACTGACAATTGGGGGTTGGCCCCCACGCTGGTCGGAAACACCGAACCGTCGAACACCGACAGGTTGGCCAGCTGGTGGTGGTTGCCATGGCTGTCCACCACGCCGCCGCGCGCATCGTCGCTCATGCCGCAGCCGCCCATCAGGTGCGCGGTGAACAGCGCGGTGCGGAACGGCTTGAGCGGCAGTTGCGCGATGGCGTCGCGCGCCTCGGGCCAGCTGCGGTACTCGGCGGCATCCAGGTGGGCGGGCCGCACGCGCTCCGCACCGGCGGCAAACTGCGCCTGCGCCATGCTCAGCCACGCACGCCGCACGCCGTCCCAGGCGTAGTCGCTCATTTCATAGTCCAGCAGCGGGCTGCCGTCGGCCGCCAGCCGCACGCGCCCGCCCGTGCTCTCTGGCACAAAGCCGTCGCGCAGCAGTGCCAGCATGGCGTTGGTATGGGGCAGTTGCGCCATGTCGCGGCGCAGCGCCTCGCCCACGCCGTTGACCACGCCCGCGCTGATGCCGGGGAACAAGGGCGGCACCTCCAGCTTGTAGCCCATCGGCCCGGTCGCGCCATCCTTCCACTGGAAGTGGTCGGAAGCGATCGACTGCGGTGCGCCATAATAGGGATCAATTCGCTCCGGCATTTTGGCGATGCTGATATTCACCGGATGGATAAACGTGCGCAATCCCAGCCGCTCATGCGGGTCCGGCATGCGCGAGCGCAGCAGCAGCGCCGGCGTGTTGATGGCGCCGCCGGCGGCGATGAAGTGCCTGGCCCGCACGATCACGCCGATGCCGGTGGGCGTGTAGCCATCGGCGCCCAGCGCCTCGCCCGTGACCGACTGCACGCGCTTGCCGTCATGGTCCAGCGTGCGCACGCGAACGCGGTGCACCAGCGTCGCACCGCTGGCCAGTGCCGCGGGGATGGTCGATACCAGCATCGACTGCTTGGCATTGACCGGGCAGCCCAGCCCGCAATAGCCGGAGTTCCAGCAGCCCTTCACATTGCGCGGGATCACATGCCATTCCCAGCCCAGCGTCTCGCAGCCGCGCTTGAGCACATCGTTGTTGGGATTGGGCGCCATCGCCCAGGGCGCGATGCCCAGGCGCTCTTCCACTTTCCTGAACCACGGCGCCATGTCGGCCTCGCTGTGGCCGGTGACGGCATGATGCGTGGCCCAGTGCGCCAGCGTCTGCGGCGGCGTGCGGAAGCTCGATGACCAGTTGACCGTGGTGCTGCCGCCGACGGAGCGGCCCTGCAGGATGGCGATGGCGCCGTCGGCCGTGGTGCGGGCCGCGGCCTCCTGGTACAGCTCGCGATAGGCGCGATTCTCGTCCATGTCGCGGAAGCTGTCCGAGGTGCGCAGCGCCCCCTCTTCCAGCAGCACCACGCGCAGGCCCGCGCGGCTGAGCGCCTCGGCGCTGATGCCGCCGCCCGCGCCGCTGCCGACGATGACGACGTCGGCATCCAGCGTGCGCGTGGTGGTTAAGGTTGCAGCGTCCAGTACCTTCCAGCCGGCGGCGATGCCGGCATCGTAGAGATTGTCGATGGCCATGTCGGGGATCAGGCGTGCAGCGCCTTGTAGACGGCCGCGTTGGGGCCGGGATAGCCGCTGCCAGCCCACGCGGCCGGCAACACGTAGTAGCTCACGCTGGTGAGCTTGACCAGCACCACCGCGCCGGCATTGAGCGTGGCCAGGCGGCTGGCGCGCCAGCGCGCCAGGAAGGCCTGCACCTGCGTGGGCGTGGCCGCGCTCCAGTCCTGGCGGATACCGGTCAGCGCCCAGCGCAGCGGCATGCTGGCAAGCAGGCCGAACAGCTTGCGCAACTCGGCTTGCGCGCCCGCGCCCATCGCGGCGCAGGTTGCGTCGATATTGCGCAGCGCGTCCTGCTCAAGGGTCGCGCGCCGCTGCGGCGGGGATTCGGCCAGTTCGGTGACGATGGCCGGCAGCAGCGCGCGGAACATCGCCACGTCTTCCGGGCGCAGCCAGGTCATGCCGGCCTGCGGCGCGGGATGGGCCGACGAGCAGCCGGCCAGCGACGGCACCAGCGCGGTACAGGCCAGCGCGGCCGAGAAGCCGAGGCCGACTTTCAGGAAGCCGCGCCGCGTCAGCGCGTGCAGCGCCTCGGCATCGGCATCCGCACGGCGGTGTGGATGATTGGGGGGCATGTTGTCTCCTTGCGTCGGTCTCTTGTATTCAGGCGGGGCAGGCCCGCATTGACGCTACCCGGAGTTTGGATAAAGATCGGTGCCCGGTCTTGATCCCGCACGACAGGTGATTTGATGCCACGCGCCAACCAGCCCGACGGCGGTGCCAGTGGTGCGCCAGCGGGCACCGCATCGGGCACCGTCTCGCTTGCCTACCTCCGCGCCGTGCTCGACCACGGCGCGCGCCAGGGCATTGCCCCGGCCGAACAGCTGCGCGCCGTCGGCGTGCCGCCCGAGCTGCTGCACGCCACCGGTGCGCAGACCGCCACGCGCATTCCCGGCGCGGCCTACCTGGCGCTGCTCGACTGGCTGGAGCAGGTCACCGGCGATCCCGATGTCGGCCTGCGCGCCGGCGCCGCCTTCGCGCCGCGCCACTATGCCGAGATGGGCTACGTGGTGCTGACCACGCCCACCGTGCGCGACGCCATCCTGCAAGGCATCCGCTATGAGGTGCTGGCCAACGATATCGGCGGCACCCGCCTGATTGAAACGCCGCATGCCGCCTGCATGACCTGGGAAGCCCGGCATGGCCCGCTGTCGCGCCATGCGCATGAGCTGCACATGGCAACCTGGGTGGTGTTCGCGCGCTGGCTGATCGGTGAGCAGCACGTGGCCACGCAGGTGGAATTCCCGCATCCCGCGCCCGCCGATACCCGGCTGCATGCCGAGGTGTTCGGCTGCCCCGTGGTCTTCAACGCCGCGCGCCATGCCATGCATATCGAACGGGCCTTGCTGGACCTGCCATCGCTGCAGGCCGACGCGGGCATGCAGGCGCAGATGACGCGCATCGCCGATACCCAGCTGCAGCAGATCGTGCCGGCCGGGGCCGACGCATTGGCGCAGGCGCGTGCCTATATCAGCGGGCGGCTGCCGCAGGGCGAACTGCCGATTGCCGACGTGGCAGCGCACTTAGGCATGCCCGTGCGCACCCTGCAGCGGCGGCTGCAGGCGCAGGGCATCAGTTATTCACAGCTTGTGGATAACGTGCGGCGCGCGCTGGCGCAGCAGTATCTTGCCGATCCCGGCATCAGCCTGGCGCAGTGCGCGATGCGGCTCGGCTATTCCGAGCAGAGTGCCTTCACCCACGCCTTCAAGCGCTGGACCGGTGAAACGCCGCACGGCTGGCGGCGCAAGGGACAAGCGGCCTAGCGCCCCCAATGTTGCGGCCACGCCTTCGTGATCCGCGAAGCCTGAAAAAAATCTCCCGGTTTCAAACGCACGACCGAATTCCACAGCGCAAGCGCCTGCGGGGTGGCATCGCCTTGTTTCATGTGCGCCAAACGCCGCTGGAAATCCCCAAAAATTAGAACCATCCTTCAACTCACGGCATTGACCACCTGCCCGGCGCTTCCTACGATGACATCCATCAATGTCACAATAAACACTGTAATAACGGTGAGGAGCGCCCATGAATGCACCCGCGGAGCTGCCGCAGCAGGCATCCCCTGCCCTTGAGCACACAGACATTGCCATCATCGGCAGTGGCTTTGCCGGCCTCGGCATGGCGATACGACTGCGCGAGCGCGGCGAGCGCAACTTTCTGATCTTCGAGAAGGCCGGCTCCGTCGGCGGCACCTGGCGCGACAACCATTACCCGGGCTGCGCCTGCGATGTGCAGTCGCACCTGTATTCCTTTTCCTTCGCGCCGAACCCGGACTGGTCGCGCATGTTCTCGACCCAGCCGGAGATCCGCGCCTACCTGGAAGGCTGCACCGACCGCTTCGGCCTGCGCCCGCACCTGCGCCTGCACCATGAACTGCGCCACGCCGCCTGGGACGAAGCCGCGCAGGTGTGGCGCCTGGAGATGGCCGACGGCAAGGTGGTCCGGGCGCGCGTGCTGGTCTCCGGCATGGGCGGGCTGAGCCGGCCTTCCTACCCCAATATCCCCGGTCTGGACTCGTTCGAGGGCGAGTGCTTCCACTCGCAGCACTGGAACCACGCCTATGCGCTCGCCGGCAAGCGCGTGGCCGTAATCGGCACCGGCGCCAGCGCGATCCAGTTCGTGCCGCAGATCGCGCCGCAGGTGGCGCAGCTGGACCTGTACCAGCGCACCCCGCCGTGGATCATGCCCAAGCCGGACCGCGAGGTCAGCGCGACCGAGCGCTGGCTGTTCCGCCGCCTGCCGTTCACGCAGACGCTGGTGCGCACCGGCATCTACTGGATGCTGGAATCGCGCGTGCTGGGCTTTGTGCTGCATCCGAAGATCATGAAGGTGGTGGAGCGCGTCGCACGCGGCCATCTGGCCAGGCAGGTGCGCGACCCCGCCTTGCGCGCAACGCTGACGCCGGACTACACCATCGGCTGCAAGCGCGTGCTGATCTCCAACGACTACTACCCGGCACTGACGCGCGACAACGTGGACGTTGTCACCACCGGCATCGCCCGTGTGGAGCGCGACGCGGTGGTGCTGCGCGACGGCACGCGCCGGCCCGCGGACTGCATCATCCTGGGCACCGGCTTCCATGCCACCGACCCGATGCCGCGCGGCGTGATCTCCGGCCTTGACGGCGTGGACCTGGTCGATGCCTGGCGCGACGGCGCGCAGGCCTACCTGGGCACCACCGTGGTGGGCTTCCCCAACCTGTTCTTCGTGGTCGGCCCCAATACCGGCCTGGGCCACAGCTCGATGGTGTTCATGATCGAGTCGCAGGTGGCCTACATCGTCGACGCCCTGCAGCAGATGCGCCGCGAAGGCGTGCAGGCGGTGGACGTGCGCGAGCCGGTGCAGCGCCGCTTCAACGAACGGCTGCAGGCGCGGCTGGGCCATGCGATCTGGTCCGCCGGTGGCTGCGCCAGCTGGTACATCGACCCGCGCAGCGGCCGCAACACCACGCTGTGGCCGGGCTTCACCTGGCAGTTCCGCCGCGCCACGGCCAGCTTTCGCATGACCGACTACGACCTGTACCCGGTGCGGCGCGCATTGCCGGACGAGACCGCAATGCAGCCCGGGTCGGCCGATATCGCCACGGTCGCCGGTGCCTGACGTACACGCATTCCCCCCGACTCACACCCAAAAGAACGACATCACCGGAAGGAGACCGGACATGAAGGACTTCCGCAACAAGGTTGCCGCGATCACCGGCGCCGGCTCGGGCATCGGCCGCGCGCTAGCGATGGCGCTGGCACGGCAGGGCTGCCACCTGGCGCTATCAGACCGTAACGAGGCCGGGCTGGCGCAGACGGTGGCCCAGGCCATGGCCGCCGCACCGCAGGCCCGCATCACGCAGCACACCGTGGATGTGGCCGACCGCGCCGCGGTCTACGCGTGGGCCGCCGCGGCCGCCGAGGCCCACGGCCGCATCAACCTGATCTTCAACAACGCCGGCGTGGCGCTGTCCAGCACCGTCGAGGGCATGAGCTACGACGACCTGGAATGGATCATGGGCATCAACTTCTGGGGCGTGGTGTACGGCACCAAGGCCTTCCTGCCGTACCTGAAGGCCAGCGGCGACGGCCACGTGGTCAATACGTCGAGCATCTTCGGCATCTTCGCCCAGCCCGGCATGGGCGCCTACAACGCCAGCAAGTACGCGGTGCGCGGCTTCACCGAATCGCTGCGGCAGGAGCTGGACCTGATGGACTGCGGCGTGTCGGCCACCACCGTGCACCCGGGCGGCATCAAGACCAATATCGCCCAGGCCAGCCGCGTGTCATCCAGCGTCAACGGCTTCCTGGTGCGCGACGCGCAGCACGGCAAGGATGAATTCGAGAAATTCTTCATCACCTCGCCCGACAAGGCCGCGCGCGTGATCCTGGAAGGCGTGCGCCGCAATCGCCGGCGCGTGCTGATCGGACCGGACGCCTATGCCGCCGATGCCATGGCGCGGCTGCTGCCGGCGGCCTACCAGTCGCTGGTGGTGCGCGAGACGCGCCGCAAGCGCGATCTGGGCCCGGTTGCGGCACCGGCCTCGGTCGGCCAGGGAGAGCGCCCGTGAACCGGCTCGCGATCGAACAGGATGCTGCGTTGCTGGCGCCACCGGGGGCGCTCACGCGCTGGTTCGGGCAAGGCCGCGTAGGGCTATTCAGCCTGTCGCGCGCCACGCTGGCGCGGCGCCATGCGCTGCCGGCCTCGCGCTGGGTGCGCGTGCTCGATGCGATGGTGCACTACACCGATGAAGGCCCCGCCGACGGCGAGACCCTGGTGCTGATCCACGGCTTCGGCGCTTCGCTGCATACATGGCAAGGGATCGTGCCGGCGCTCGCGCAGCGCTATCGCGTGCTGCGGCTGGACATCGCCCCGTTCGGGCTGACCGGGCCGCTGCGCGATGCGCGCGGCCGCATCGAAACCATGGACGTGCACCGCTACCGCGATTTCATCGATGCCTTCCTGGCTGCGGTGAACGTGCGCCGCGCCAGCATCATCGGCAACTCGCTGGGCGGGCTGATCGCGTGGGACCTGGCGGTGCGCCGGCCCGATGCGGTCGACAAGCTGGTGCTGATAGATGCCGCCGGCTTCCCGATGCGGCTGCCGATCTATATCGACCTGTTCCGCCATACGCCGGTGCGCTGGTCGGCGCCGTGGATGCTGCCGGAGTTCATCATCCGCGCCGCCACGCGCGACGTCTATGGCGATGCCTCGCGCGTGCCGGAGTCCACCTTCCGCCGCTACGTCGACTTCTTCTACGCCGAAGGCAGCCGCGAGGCCGTCGGCAAGATGGTGCCCAAGCTCGACTTTGCCCAGCTTGACACCCACCTGCTCGGCAGCGTGCGCGCGCCCACGCTGGTGCTGTGGGGCGAGCGCGACCGCTGGATCCCGCCCGCTCACGCGCAGGCCTTTGCCGAGCGCATCCCCGGCGCGCAGCTGCGCCGCTACGCGGGGCTTGGCCATGTGCCGATGGAAGAAGACCCGCAACGCGTGGCCGCAGACCTGCTGCCGTTCCTGGCAGCCCAATGAATTCCCACCGGCGCAACACGCGCCGGCCCTCACCCAAGGAGACCGCCATGATGCCAGTCCGCCGCGACGTGCATCCCCACCTGCCGCCAGAGCGCATCAGCGACTGGCACGAACGGGGCCGTCACATCACCCATTTCATCAACGCGCTGTCGATCTTCTTCCCCGCCGGGGAGCGCTTCTTCATGGACAGCGTGCGCAACTACCGCGACCAGGTGAAAGACCCCGAACTGAGCCGCGCCATCGCCGGCTTTATCGGCCAGGAAGCGATGCACACGCGCGAGCACATCCTCTACAACCGGCTGATGGAAGACGCCGGCCTGCCCGCCGCGGCGCTGGACCGCACGGTGTGGAAACTGCTGGACCTGCTGCGCAAGATCCTGCCCAAGTCCTGGCAGCTGGCCCACACCATCGCGCTGGAGCACTACACCGCGATGCTGGCCGGCGGCCTGCTGCAGGATCCGCGCCACATGGGCGCGGCCTCTGAGACCGGCTACCGGCAGGTGTGGACCTGGCACGCGCTGGAAGAAACCGAGCACAAGGCCGTGGCCTACGATGTCTGGAACACGGTGATGAAGCCCGGCCCCTACCGCTACTTCCTGCGCACCTTCACCATGCTGACCACCACCGTGACGTTCTGGGCCATGGTGTTCGTGTTCCACATCGCGCTGGTGATGGGCGACAAGGGCTGCCGCAACAAGCTGACCGGGTTTGGTGGCGTGCTGCGCTTCCTGTGGGCCTCGCCCGCCGTGCTGCCCAAGATGATCCCGGAATGGCTCAGCTACTTCCGCCCGGGCTTCCATCCGTGGGACGACGACAACCGCGCCGAGCTGGCACGCATCGCCCCGCTGGTCGAAGAGATCGAAGACACCGCGCGCGCCGCCGGCGTCTCTACCCGTGCGCCCTCGCTGCGGGGGGCCGCATGACCATCTGGCAGTGCCGTATCTGTGGATTCGTTTACGAGGAAGCGCTCGGCATGCCCGAGCACGGGATCGCGCCCGGCACACCGTGGGGCGCGGTCCCGCTGGAGTGGAGCTGCCCGGACTGCGGCATGGCGAAAGCGGATTTCGACATGGTAGCGCTATAGGCGGGCGGTGGCCAATGAGGGGTGATGGCTGTCAGCACCCCGATCCATCAAACAAAAAGCCCGGCATCACTGCCGGGCTTTTCGCTTACCGCAACTTGCAACAGCTTCAGCTCTTGGCCACCACTGCCGCCTTGCCCTTGCCGAGCATGCGGTTGATCTGCCATTGCTGCGCAATCGACAGAATGTTGTTCACCACCCAGTACAGCACCAGGCCGGCCGGGAAGAAGAAGAACATCACCGAGAACACCAGCGGCATGATCATCATGACCTTGGCTTGCACGGGGTCCGGCGGGGTCGGGTTCAGCTTGGTCTGCACGAACATCGACACGGCCATCACGATCGGCAGGATGTAGAACGGATCCGGCACTGACAGGTCATGGATCCAGCCCAGCCACGGCGCGCCGCGCATTTCCACCGACGACAGCAGCACCCAGTACAGCGCAATGAACACCGGGATCTGGATCACGATGGGCAGGCAGCCGCCGAGCGGGTTGACCTTCTCGGTCTTGTACAGCCCCATCATCTCCTGGTTCATCTTCTGCGGGTCGTTCTTGTAACGCTCGCGGATCGACGTCATGCGCGGCTGCAGGTCCTTCATCTTGCCCATGGACTTGTAGCTTGCCGCCGACAGCGGGAAGAACACCAGCTTGATCAGCACCGTCAGCGCGATGATCGACCAGCCCCAGTTGCCCAGGAAGCCATGCAGCTTCTCCAGCAGCCAGAACAGCGGCTTGGCCAGGATGGTCAGCCAGCCATAGTCCTTCACCAGCTCCAGGCCCGGGGCGATCTTCTCGAGCATGTGCTCTTCCTGCGGGCCGGCGAACAGGCGTGCATCGGTGGTCACCGTGGCGCCCGGGGCCAGTTCACCCAGCGGCTGCTGGACGCCCACGCGGTACAGGTTCGGGTCGATCTGCTGGACGTAGAAGCTGTGCTCCTTGCCGGTCTGCGGGATCCAGGCCGAGGCAAAGTAGTGCTGCACCATCGCCACCCAGCCATTGTTGGCGGCGGCCGGCACGCTGGCCTTGCCCTTGGCCACATCTTCAAAGCTGATCTTGTGGTACTTGTCGGCGTCGGTGTAGATGGCCGGGCCGGTGAAGGTGCTGTAGAACTGCGACTGCTCGACCTTGCTGCCGTCGCGCGCCAGTTCCAGGTACAGCGTCGGCGAGACCGGCGCGGCACCCGCGTTGGTCACCGCGAACTTGGTGTCGACCACATAGGTGCCCTTGTGGAACACATAGGTCTTGACCAGCTTCACGCCGTTCTTCTCAGCGGTCAGCGCCACTTCCAGCTGCTCGGCGCCGTCCAGCGTGCGCGGGCCCGGGGCGGCGGTGAACACCGTGGTGTGGTTGGGCAGGTCGCCGCCGATCAGGCCCGAGCGTGCCATGTAGGTGCGCACGTTGTCGCGCTCGAACAGCACCACCGGCTTGCCGTCCTTCTCATGCTCCTTGAGCAGCTCCAGGCGCGACACGATGCCGCCGGCGGTGTCGATCTCGGCGCGCACCGTGTCGGTGGTTACCACGATCTTCTCGCCGGCGGGCTGGGCCGCGGCCTGCGGCGCGGCCGGGGCAGCGGTACCCGCTGCGCCTGGCGCCACGTTGGCCTTGGGCACGTCGCCCTGGGCGACAGCGCCGCTGGCGGCGGGCGCCGAAGCGGCCTGTTGCGTCGTGCTCGGGAAGAACATCGACGCATGGCCTTGGGAGCGCTGCCAGTTGTCGTAGAGCAGCACGAGGGCCATCGAGAAGATGACCCAGAGGATGGTGCGTTTGATATCCATGTCTGGCTGTGGTCGGAGAAATCAGGGTCTGGGCAGACGGATCGCAACAGGCGCATGGCCTGCGGCGGCATGGACGGAACGGCCCGCGTGGGTGTCCGGCCTGGCAGTGTCGTCAGCTTGCGTGCCCGGCACGGGATCATACCCGCCTTGGGCGAAAGGATGGCAGCGGCACAGCCGGCAGGCGGCCATCCAGCTGCCGCGCGCGGCGCCGTAATGGATGACGGCGTCGCGGGCGTAGTCGGAACAGGTCGGCAGGAAGCGGCACTGCGAGCCCAGGTAAGGACTCAGGGCGATCTTGTAGATACGCAGCAGGGCTAGCAGGATTCGCTTCATGGCAGGCGGTTCAGGCCGGAAGGCCTGGTGGCTGGCTTTGCGAGGGGCTCGCCGGTGGCGCCGCGGGTGGCGGTGCCGAGGGCGAGGCAGGCGGTGCGGGTGGCGGCAGCGGCTTGGCCGCTACGTCGAGCAGGCTGGCGATTTCCGCCGCGCATGCCCTTCGGACCGCCGCGCGCGTCGCAAATTCCGCGCGCGGAAACTTGGCTTGCAGGCGCAGCAGCACGTCGCGCCCCGCCAGGTGCTCACGGCGCTGGCGAAACAGCTCGCGCGCCATGCGCTTCACCAGGTTGCGCTCAGCCGCGCGCGGCGCGAACTTCTTGCCGACCACCACGCCAAGCCGGCCTTCCGGACGGTCATTGGCGCGCACGTAGAGCACGAAATGCGGGCTGCGCCGCCGGGGCCGCAAAGCAAAAACGGATGAAAACTCATCCGTCTTTGTTAGCCTCGCGGCTTTGGGGAAGGCATGGGCTGACACGCTGGGTGACACTGGTGAGCGCTGGCGAATACTACTGCTGGCGCAAAAGCGGCGCCCTGCGGCAAGCGGCCGGCCGACCTGAAGCCGAGGCGGTGGGCATTGACGGCTGCGCGGCACGGCTGCGGTACGCTGCAGCCGGCGCCGGGCGCGCCGTCAGGCCGGTCGCCCGGGCCTCAGATGGCCAGGCGCTTGCGGCCCTTGGCGCGGCGTGCGTTGATGACGGCACGGCCGCCGCGGGTCTTCATGCGCACGCGGAAACCGTGGGTACGCTTGCGGCGGGTAACGGAAGGTTGGTAGGTACGTTTCATGTTGCACTCTCTGGTTGATCTTGGCTCGCCCGACTCCGGCCGGTGCCGGGGTGCCGTGGCCGCCGCGTATGGTTCGCATGGGGCTGCCGCAAGCAAGAAACTGCCGCGGCGTATCCGACGATTCTGGTTCTGTCTTTGCTGCCGGCCGAATGGCGCGCGCTGCAGGCGGGGTGGCCTGTGGGCGCGGACGGCACGAACAGGCCAGACCCGGCGATGCGCATACGTGATCCCCTGCCGCATCGCAGAACCCGCCATTTAAACGATTTTCTCCGGCGCTGTCAAGGCACAAGTCTGTGTGCAAGGGCACAATTGCCACAGCGCCCAATGGCCCGTGGTGCGCCATTGTCCACAACAGGCGGTGGGTAACTGCATGTGTCCCGAGGGACACCTCTACCGCAGTCATCCACAGGCGAAGTCCCTGTTTTGCCTGAAATTTTGCCCGTTTCCGCACCCCGGAAAGCCGCATCACAGCAAGGGTTGTGCACACAAATCCACTGCATTTGCACAAGTTGTCCACAGACTTATCCTTTGTGGATAACTCAGGGGCGGGGGTACAATCCGGGTCCAAACACAACACGGGCTGCGTGGCGCAGGCGCAACCCGGGCTCCCACCGCGGCAACGCATGACTGAACGCACGCCAGTGCAGCGAACCTGAAGGTTCGTTGGCGGCTGCATTGGCATGCTGCGGAGGCCTCACCGAACGGAACTGATTCCTAATACGGTAAGGATGGCCCGGATCGCGCGGCGTAGATGCTGCTTGTGGCGTGCCGGGGGAACCGCTTAATTGCGGCCGGGTACGATTACCAAAAAACAAACAATGCAAGATTTCTGGCAGGCGGCAGCAGCGCAATTAGAGCGCGAGCTGACGCCGCAACAGTTCAAAACGTGGATCAAGCCGCTGGCGCCCGTTGCGTTCGATGAAGAAACGCACGCGCTGCGCATTGCCGCGCCCAACCGTTTCAAGCTGGACTGGGTCAAGAGCCAGTTTTCGGGGCGCATCACCGCACTTGCCTGCGAGTACTGGGAAGCGCAGGTCAGCGTCCAGTTCGTGCTGGATCCCGCCGCGTCGGGCCGTGCCGCTGCCTATATGCAGCCGGCCCAGCCCGGCATGGGCCCGGGCGGCATGGACGGCCACGCAGCACCGGGTACGGGCATGGCCGGCTATCCCGGTGCCCAGCCGATGGGCGGCCAGGCCCCGTTTGCCATGCCCGGCCAGCCTGGCTATGGCGAGTACCCCACCCCAGCCGCGTACGGCATGGGCCAGCCGCAGTACGGCAATCCGGTCGGCATGCCCTCCGCAGCCCCGGTCCCGGCCGGCGCGCGTGCGCAGGCCCCAGGCATGGGCGGCCAGCACCCCGGCCAGCATCACCCGCAGCACGGCGCCGACATGGGCGAGATCGACGTGGTCCACATGGACCCCGCCGAGGCCAGCGCCCGCTCCTACCGCGTGCAGCCGCAGCAACCCCAGCAGCCGCACCCGTCCCATCAGCCCCACCAGCAGATGGGCGGCGCCACGCCGATGCCCGGCCACCAGCCCAGCGACACGGTGCATGAGCGCTCGCGCCTGAACCCGATCCTGACCTTTGACAACTTCGTCACTGGTAAAGCCAACCAGCTGGCTCGTGCCGCGGCCATCCAGGTGGCCAACAACCCGGGCAAGTCGTACAACCCGCTGTATCTCTATGGCGGCGTGGGCCTGGGCAAGACTCACCTGATCCACGCCATCGGCAACTACATGCTGCTGGAGAACCCGCGCGCGCGCATCCGCTACATCCACGCCGAGCAGTACGTCTCTGACGTGGTCAAGGCGTACCAGCGCAAGGCGTTCGACGAGTTCAAACGCTACTACCACTCGCTGGACCTGCTGCTGATCGACGATATCCAGTTCTTCTCCGGCAAGAACCGCACGCAGGAAGAGTTCTTCTATGCCTTCGAGGCCCTGATTGCCAACCGGGCGCAGGTGATCATCACCAGCGATACCTACCCCAAGGAAATCAGCGGCATCGACGACCGCCTGATCTCGCGCTTTGACTCGGGCCTGACCGTGGCCATCGAGCCGCCCGAGCTGGAAATGCGCGTGGCCATCCTGATGAAGAAGGCCGCCGCGGAAAGCGTCAACGTGCCCGAAGAGGTTGCCTTCTTCGTCGCCAAGCACCTGCGCTCAAACGTGCGCGAGCTGGAAGGTGCGCTGCGCAAGATCCTGGCGTTCAGCAACTTCCACGGCAAGGACATCACCATCGAGGTGACGCGCGAAGCGCTCAAGGACCTGCTGACCGTGCAGAACCGCCAGATCTCTGTGGAGAACATCCAGAAGACCTGCGCGGATTTCTACAACATCAAGGTCGCTGACATGTACTCGAAAAAGCGGCCTGCCAATATTGCACGGCCGCGCCAGATTGCGATGTACCTGGCCAAGGAGCTGACGCAGAAGAGCCTGCCCGAAATCGGCGAGCTCTTTGGCGGCCGCGACCACACCACCGTGCTGCACGCCGTGCGCAAGATCGCCGACGAACGCAGCAAGGACGCGCAGCTGAACCACGAGTTGCACGTGCTGGAGCAAACGCTCAAGGGCTGATGCATGGCCGATGCCCAGGGTACCCCCGGGAAGGCGTTTTGAAGGGTCGGCCCCTCGGGGCTGGCATACTGTAGGGTGCGCGCCACGGACATCCCGTGGCGCCTGGGGAATTAACGTCAGCGTCGCCGGGGCAAGTGTCCGGAAAATGGCCACTGATAAGGCTTTGCGGTGAGTCGGGACGGGATGGCAAGTGCGGTTTGCGCCAGCGTGGCTTTTTGTGCACAGCTGGCCCGCCGGCCGGTCCCGCCCCGCTTCACCGCAGCGGCTTATCCTTGGTACAATGGCATATTAACTCCTTGATTCCTAAGTGAATTTGGAGTTGTTTGCGTTCTGCGGTCGCCGATTACAAACGACGAAGGATAAATTCAATGCAATTGGTCAAAACCTCGCGAGACAACCTGCTGCGTCCGCTGCAAATCGTGAGCGGCATCGTGGAGCGCCGCCACACCCTCCCGATCCTGGCCAATCTGCTGATTCGCAAGTCCGGGTCCAACGTTTCCTTCCTCTCGACCGACATCGAGATCCAGATCACCACGCACGCCGAATGCGGCGTTGGCAGCGACAGCGTTGCTACCACCGTGGCCGCGCGCAAGCTGCTGGACATCCTGCGCGCCATGCCTGACGGCGACGTGGCCCTGTCGCTCAACGACAAGCGCATGACCGTGCAATCCGGCAAGAGCCGCTTCGCACTGCAGACGCTGGCCGCAGAGGAATTCCCGACCGTTGCCGAAGCCAGCGAATTCAACGCCAGCGTCAGCCTGCCGCAGAAGACCTTCAAGCACCTGCTGGCGATGGTCCACTTCGCCATGGCGCAGCAGGACATCCGCTACTACCTGAACGGCATGCTGCTGGTGGTCGAAGGCAAGAAGGTCATGGCAGTCGCCACCGACGGCCACCGCCTGGCCTACTGCGGCGTTGAGCTGCAAACCGAAGCCGTCGGCGTGGGCGCGCGCCAGGAAGTCATCATCCCGCGCAAGACCATCCTGGAACTGCAGCGCCTGCTGGAAGACAACGACGATCCGGTGCAGGTGCAACTGGCCGCCAACCAGGTCAAGTTCACGTTTGCCAATATCGAACTGATCTCCAAGCTGGTTGAAGGCAAGTTCCCCGACTTCCAGCGCGTGATTCCCAAGGGCTACAAGAACGCCTTCGCCATCGACCGCGTGCGGCTGCAGCAGGCGCTGCAACGCACCGCGATCCTGACGACCGACAAATTCAAGGGCGTGCGCTGCATCCTCGACACGCACATGCTCAAGATCAGCTCCACCAACGCCGACCAGGAAGAGGCGCAGGAAGAGCTGGAACTCGATTACTCGGGCGACGCGCTCGATATCGGCTTCAACGTGACCTACCTGCTTGACGTGCTTGCCAACCTGAAGAGCGAGCAGGTGCAGGTCAGCCTCGGCGACTCGAATTCGAGTGCGCTGATTACCGTGCCGGAAGACGACAACTTCAAGTACGTCGTCATGCCGATGCGCATCTGATGATCCGGTAACAGGACCAGGCCAGACAAGAACCGGAGCAGCAAACGGCACGCAACGACACCTGGCCCAGGCCGGGACGTCCTGGGGATGACCATCCCGCAGCGGGGGCAGGATCGAAACGACGATCCGCCCCTTTTGCCGTTTTTAGTAACCCGCCATGCGGACCCTTTCGCGCCCCGCCGCTATGCCGGCCCGGCCCGAATTCCGCCATTGCCGTGAGTAGAAAGACATGACCGAACAGCAGAACCCGCAGCAGGAAAACACCTACGGAGCCTCTTCGATCCAGATCCTGGAAGGCCTGGAGGCGGTACGCAAGCGCCCGGGCATGTATATCGGTGATACCTCCGACGGCACCGGCCTGCACCACCTTGTCTTCGAGGTGCTGGACAACTCCATTGACGAAGCGCTGGCCGGCTACTGCACCGAGATCCAGGTCACCATCCACAGCGACAACTCGATCTCCATCGTCGACAACGGCCGCGGCATCCCGCCCCTGGTCAAGTTCGACGACAAGCACGAACCCAAGCGCAGCGCGGCGGAAATCGCCATGACCGAGCTGCACGCCGGCGGCAAGTTCAACCAGAATAGCTACAAGGTCTCCGGCGGCCTGCACGGCGTGGGCGTGTCCTGCGTGAACGCCCTGTCCAAGTGGCTGCGCCTGACCGTGCGCCGCGACGGCCAGGTCCACCTGATCGAATTCGCCAAGGGCGACGTGCAGAACCGCATCGTCGAGACCGTGACCGGCCCCGACGGCCAGCCCGTTGAAGTCTCCCCGATGAAGATCATCGGCGCCACCGACAAGCGCGGCACCGAAGTCCACTTCCTGGCCGACGAAGAGATCTTCACCAACGTCGAGTTCCACTACGAGATCCTCTCCAAGCGCATCCGCGAGCTCTCGTTCCTGAACAACGGCGTGCACATCAAGCTGGTCGACCAGCGCACCGGCAAGGAAGAAGACTTTGCCTTCTCCGGCGGCGTGAAGGGTTTTGTCGAGTACATCAACCGCTCCAAGAGCGTGCTGCACCCCACCATCTTCTACGCCAACACCGAAAAAGACGGTATCGCCGTGGAAGTGGCCATGCAGTGGAACGACGGCTACAACGAGCAGGTGCTCTGCTTCACCAACAACATCCCGCAGCGGGATGGCGGCACCCACCTGACCGGCCTGCGCGCCGCGATGACCCGCGTCATCAACAAGTACATCGAAGAGAATGAAGTCGCCAAGAAAGCCAAGGTGGAAACCACCGGCGACGACATGCGCGAAGGCCTGTCCTGCGTGCTCTCGGTCAAGGTGCCCGAGCCCAAGTTCAGCTCGCAGACCAAGGACAAGCTGGTCTCTTCCGAAGTGCGCCTGCCCGTGGAAGAACTCGTCGGCAAGGCCCTGAGCGACTTCCTGCTGGAAACCCCGGGCGACGCCAAGATCATCTGCAGCAAAATCGTAGACGCCGCCCGCGCCCGCGAAGCCGCCCGCAAGGCCCGCGAAATGACCCGCCGCAAGGGCCTGATGGACGGCATGGGCCTGCCCGGCAAGCTGGCCGACTGCCAGGAAAAAGACCCCGCCCTGTCAGAACTCTTCCTGGTGGAGGGCGACTCCGCAGGCGGCTCCGCCAAGCAAGGCCGCGATCGTAAGTTCCAGGCCATCCTGCCCCTGAAGGGCAAGATCCTGAACGTAGAGCGCGCCCGCTTTGACAAGATGCTGTCCAGCCAGGAAGTGCTGACCCTGATCACCGCACTGGGCACCGGCATCGGCAAGGACGACTACAACCTGGACAAGCTGCGCTACCACCGCATCATCATCATGACCGATGCTGATGTGGACGGCTCGCACATCCGCACCCTGCTGCTGACATTCTTCTACCGCCAGATGCCCGACATCATCGAGCGCGGCTATGTCTATATCGCGCAGCCGCCGCTGTACAAGATCAAGCACGGCAAGGAAGAGCGGTATATCAAGGATGATGTCGAGCTCAATGCCTACCTGCTGAAGCTGGCCATGGAGAAGGCTGTGCTGGTGCGCCCGGATGGTACGGAGATCAATGGGGATGCGCTGACTGAGTTGGCGCGGCAGTATCAGCTGACTGAGGGGGTGATTTCTCGTCTGTCACGCGTGGTTGATACCGATGCCCTGCGTGCCATTGCTGATGGGGTGGCGTTGGATCTGGATAGCGCGGCTGCTGCTGAGGCGTCTGCTGTGGCGCTGAAGGCTAAGTTGGCTGAGATGCATGCCAAGACGTTGATTGGGGCTGCCGTGAATGACGACGGTACCGCTGACGTCTATGCGCAGTTTGATGAGAAGACGGATAAGCATCGGTTGATGATTGCGCGTCGTCATCATGGGAACGTGCGGTTGTCGCATCTGGATGCGGACTTCGTCCATGGTGCTGACTATGCTGCTCTCTCCAATGCGGCCAAGACTTTCCAGGGGCTGACTCCGGAAGGCACCAAGGTGCAGCGTGGCGAAGGCGAAAAGCTGCGTGATCAGACTGTCAATGACTTCCACGGGGCCATGCAATGGCTGCTGGCTGAGGCTGAGCGTGGGGTTTCTCGTCAGCGCTATAAGGGGCTGGGGGAGATGAATCCTGAGCAGTTGTTTGAGACGACGCTTGACGTTACCCAACGACGTCTGCTGAAGGTGCAGATTGAGGATGCTATTGCGGCGGATCAGATCTTTACCACCCTTATGGGGGATGAGGTGGAGCCGCGGCGGAACTTTATTGAGAGTAATGCCTTGGTGGCGCGGAATATTGACGTTTGATCTGTTGTTGTAGTGTGGGAAACCGGAATTAGCTGGACTACACGCGCTCTTGCTGGACTCGAAATCCGGAATTAGCTGGACTGCCGTGCGAGTCCAGCCGCCCCGGAGCCAGGATGTGACTGAGGACTCCTGAACGCCGTATTCAGCGGTCAAGGTTGGATAGGGATTCCGACACGTTTGTCGAGCTGCTGTAAGGGGGGAGAACCAGGACAGTTCTTAAGTGTTGGCCTTCGACATGCGCATAGCAGGAAGCCGTCCTATCGAAATGCAGCATCGGTCGAGAGTTTGATCCTCCTTCGGTCCACCAAAAACATGTTCTAGGCTCTCTAGGAAAGTCCAAAAACCCCACAAAATTAAGGCTTGTGGGGTTTTTTTTTCTTCTTGCGTCCAACTTCGTCCATTGACCTCCTAGAGGCATGAGGGGGCATTTTAGGGGGGCACTTCAGCCGCCCTTTTGCTGGTGCCCGCACGGAGATCGGAATGCCCTTGACCGATGTCGAAGTCCGCGGCGCGGGCCCGCGCGATAAGGCGTACCGACGGCATCGTGACGAAGAATACTTCTACCTGAAGATCAAGGCCGCCTTCCCCGGAATTCCTGGTGTAACCTTGTAACGGGCGAACACGGAATCATTTTGATGTGATCAGCATCCTTGTTTGATATAATGAGCGTATTATTTTGTTTTTTCTTGGATGCCGCTCATCATCGACGCTGAATCGCTTGCGCACTTGCCGCTTCCACAAAAGGATCGGCTCAAGCACATCGAGCTGCGGTTGCGCTTCCTTGGAGAGGTACGTCGCCCCGACCTGATGCGGCGGTTTGGCATCCAGTCGGCTGCCGCCTCTCGTGATCTGGCGCTCTACAAAGAGCTGGCACCGAACAACATCGACTACGAAAGTCGGGGTAAGCGATACCTGCTGGGTGCCGGATTTTCGCCTCTTTTCCCGACGCCTTCATCTCAAGTCTTGAGCTGGTTGGCTGAGCAACTGGGTGATGCAACTGCGCCAACTTCTGACGCGCTCCTGCCGTGCCTCATACCATCCCGGCTTTCATCCCCTGGGCTCGACATGTTGGCATGCATTACGCGTGCCATTCACCTGGGGCAGGTACTCAGCATCCGCTATCACTCCGTTAGAAGCGGAGAGTCATGCCGCGAGATCGTTCCCTTTGCGCTGCTCGACACTGGGCTGCGATGGCATGTGCGCGCTTTTGACCGCAAGTCCCAAGCGTTTCGCGACTTCGTTCTTACGCGCATCAGCGAGCCGACCCCACGCCTCAACGATGCGCCGTTGCGCCATGAGCTGCCTGAACAAGACGTGCAGTGGACGCGCATCGTGGAACTGGACCTGGTGCCACATCCAGATCAACCGCGCCCCGAGATCACCCTCATGGACTACGACATGCCTGGTGGTCTGTTGCGTCTGAGGCTGCGGGCGGCGCTGGCCGGCTATGCGCTGCGCAAGTGGAGCGTGGATTGCTCGCCAGAACACGGCTTGCGCGGCCCCGAGTATCGCCTTTGGCTGAAAGATCATCTGGCCCTATATGGGGTCGAGACCGCCATCTTGGCACCGGGCTACGCACCGGGAAAAGAGCAGGCTGCATGACAGTGCGCTATCAACTGTCCTTCACGACTGGTGGTCTCTTCCTGCAAGAGGCGTCCATAGTCGCAGAATGCTACCTCCGGCTCGGCGATTGGCCAGCAACACGCGCTCGGGTGCGGCAAGAGAACCTTCTGCAGGTACGCACCGCTGCAGCGGCCACTCGCATCAGTAAGGAGATCACCGCACGCCTGCAGCAGTTGAACGAAGTCGAACTACGGACTTTGCTGGAGTCGAGCCTTCGGGACCAAGCCTACTTGCTTTGGGTGGCGGTTTGCCGACGCTATGCGCTCATCCGTGAATTCGCTATTGAGGTGCTGCGCGAACAGTATTTGCTGCTCCGCCGCCAAGTGTCATTCGCTGACTACGACAGCTTCTACAACGGCAAAGCGCTTTGGCACGCGGAACTCGATGAGATTGCACACTCCACGCAACTCAAGTTGCGGCAGAACATGTTTCGCATGCTTCGCGAAGCAGATCTGGTGTCAGATAAGCACGAGATTCACCCTGCCCAGCTCGGTCCACATCTAGCTCAACTCCTGGCAAAGCAGGGGCGGCAAGAGCTCCTGGTCTTTCCCGCCACCGAAAACGACCTTGAGAGATGGCTTCAATGAATCAGAAGATCAGTCAACAACCACTGGCCATCCGCTTTGAGCATTTGATCCGAGTGATCGGCAGCGATCGCTTCTTGCAAATGCGCGGGCTGAACAACGATCTGCCCTTCTACATCTGCGAGTTTCGCGCCGGCGAAGCTTTTGAGATGCAGCGCATGCAACGCCAACTCATCAGCTCCTTGGCCAATCTCAGCGTGCCATGCCTGGGTGGGCGCGGCGTCAGGGTGCTGGACATCAATCTGTATGACCTCAGCATCGAGCTGCTGCAAGCGAGGGAAGGCAGCAGCGACGGTAGACAGCTCTGGGATGAACTCCTCGCCGTCGAAGCCAATGTCGAGAAGGACAGCCTGCTCGAACTGCTGCAAAACGTGCTCGGTATCGAGGACTACTTGATCCCCGCCATTGGCGAGCGTTTGCAGCAAGCCGACTTTGACGTGCTGTTCCTGTCCGGCATCGGCGAGGTCTTTCCCTACATCCGCTCGCACAACGTCCTCAACAACCTGCAAAGCACCGCCAAGGACAGGCCCACCGTGCTGTTCTTCCCCGGCGAATACCGGCATTCGCTGGAGCAGGGCGCGTCGCTGGAGCTATTCGGGCTGTTGCACGACGACAAGTACTACCGCGCTTTCAATATTTTCGAGACTCAGGTTTGAGGAAAGACCCGATGGAACTCAACCACATCTTTTTGCGCCCAGTCAGCCGCCCGATAGAGGGCGTAATCAAGGCCGACGACGAGTCGAGCCTCTATGTAGAGCTTAACGAGTATGTGCTGACAGACGAGGTCGCCAAGCGGCTGGAGCACTTCCTTGATGCCTACAACGACTACCACGGTGCGAACGGCGTCTGGGTCTCGGGCTTCTTCGGCTCGGGTAAGTCACATCTGTTGAAGATGCTGGCTTTGATGCTGGAGAACCGCACCATTGATGGCAGCTCCGCACTCGATATTTTTCTGCCCAAGATTCCGAAAGAAGACGAACTGGTACGCGCAGCCCTCAAGAAGGCCGTTTCAATTCCTTCGAAGAGCATCCTGTTCAATATCGACCAGAAGGCCGACATCATCAGCAAGAGCCAGACTGACGCGCTGCTCTCGGTATTCGTCAAGGTCTTCAACGAGATGTGCGGGTACTTTGGGAAGCAGGGCTACATCGCGCAGTTCGAGCGAGACCTAGACAGCAGGGGGCAATTCGATGCGTTTAGGGCCACCTATCAGCGTCACGCGAACAAATCCTGGGAGCGTGGCCGAGAACAGGCTCTGCTGGAATCGGGAAACATCGCCCGCGCCTATGCAGAGATCACCGGCGAAGATCCTACGCTGGCCAAGGGCATCCTGGACAAGTACCGCGCTCAGTACAGCGTCTCGATCGAAGACTTCAGCCACCAGGTAAAGGCGTGGCTGGACAAGAAGCCGGCCAACTTCCGTCTCAACTTTTTTGTGGACGAGGTGGGGCAGTACATCGCTGACAACACCAAGTTGATGACCAATCTGCAGACGGTGGCAGAAAGTTTGGCCACCAAATGCCAAGGCCGCGCCTGGATCATCGTCACCGCTCAGGAGGACATGAACTCCGTGCTGGGGGACATGAACAAGCAGCAGAGCAACGACTTCTCAAAGATTCAGGCCCGCTTTGCCAATCGCCTCAAGCTCACCAGTGCTGACGTGGCTGAGGTCATCCAGAAGCGCCTCCTCACCAAGAACGAGATCGGCACCGAGCTGCTTGCCATCACTTATGACCAGCAACTCAACAATTTCAAGACCCTGTTCGAGTTCGCAGACGGTGGTCAGCAGTACACGAACTTCCGGGACGCGGAACACTTCACCTATTGCTACCCCTTTTTGCCCTATCAGTTCCCGCTGTTCCAGGCGGCAATTCGTGGCATCTCGCTGCACAACGGCTTCGAAGGCAAGGCCAACTCGGTGGGCGAGCGGTCCATGCTCGGCGTATTCCGGGAAGTGGCGATTGCCATTGATCAGGAGCCCGTGGGCCAGCTCGCCACGTTCGACCGCATGTTCGAAGGAATCCGTGGCGCGCTCAAGAGCGCCATCCAGAGCGCCATCAACAATGCCGAGCGCCATCTGGGCGACCCTTACGCCGTGCGCGTGCTCAAGGCGCTTTTCCTGGTCAAGTACGTCAAGGAGTTCAAGGCGACGCTACGCAATCTCAGTGTGCTGATGCTGGAGCGTTTTGGCGACGACCTGCCCGCGCAGCGCAAGCGGCTTGAAGCTGCACTCAACCTGCTTGAACAGCAGACCTACATCCAGCGCAATGGTGATGTCTACGAGTACCTGACCGACGAAGAAAAAGATGTCGAAGAGGAGATCAAGAACACCGAGGTCGAGACAACCGACATCCTCAAGGAGCTGGAAACCCTGCTTTTTGATGGCGTCCTCAGACAGCGCAAGATCCGCCACAGCAACGGCCAGGACTATGTCTACACCCGCAAGATGGATGAACGAGCGCTAAGTCGTGAACACGAGCTGGCCATCCACATCGTCACGCCGCTCTCCGACAACTTCGACAACATAACCCTGCAGCGCATGCAAAGCATGGGGCGTGATGAGTTGCGGGTGGTCTTGCCGGCCGACGTACGCTTCATGCAAGACCTGACGATGTACAAGCGAACCGAGAAGTACATTCGTCAGAACAGCAATACCACGCAAGAAGCAGTCAAGCGCATTCTGGATGCCAAGGGCTTCCAGAACAGCGAACGCTTGAATGACCTGCAATTGCGCGCCCGTGGCCTGCTGGGCAAAGCCACGCTCATCATCAACGCGGCGGATGTGGACGTCAGCACCGAAGACGGCCAGACCCGGGTGCTCAAAGGCTTCGAGCATCTGCTGCAAACCACCTACCCCAACCTGCGCATGCTGCGCGATGTGCCATTCAACGAGGTAGACATCGGCAAGCACCTGCGCATGGTGGAAGATGGGCTGCTGGCCAATGACGCCACCAGCCTCACCGAGCCCGAACAAGAACTGCTGGCCTTCATCCAGGGCAACGCTCGGGGCGGCGTGCGCACCACCGTCAAGAGCTTGGTCGAGCGTTTCGAGCGCAAGAACTACGGCTGGTATTACGCTGCCATCCTTTGCAACCTGGCCCTGTTGTGCGCGCGCGGCAAGGTCGAGGTCCGGCAAGACAGCAACCCGCTGGAGCATGACGCTCTGGAGCGCAGCCTGCGCAACACCAATGCCCATCCCTCGCTAGTGCTTGAGCCACAGGTTGAATTCAGCGCCTCGCAAGTACGCACGCTTAAAGAGTTCTTTGCGGACTTCTTCGACAAGCCGGCCAGCAGCAACGAGGCACGTGCGCTGGCTCACGAGACTATCGACGCGCTGAAGGACCTGGAGATCGAACTGGCCGACCTGCACGGACAGAAAACACAGTTGCCGTTCCTGAGCGTGCTGACGCCGGTACTGGCCACCCTGAAGGACGTGGCGAGCAAGAACTCCAATTGGTTCCTGACCGACCTTGCCCGTGCCGAAGACGCCTTGCTCGATACCAAGGAAAACATCATCGACCCGTTGCGGCGCTTCGTGAACAGCCCGCAGCGTGCCATCTTTGAGCAGGCCCGCTTGCTGGTCGCCGAGCAAGAAGACAACTTTGCCTATGTGGGCGCGGCCGAAGTGGAGGCTGTTCGCAATCTGCTGGCCGACAGCAAGCCCTGGCAAGGTAATCGTTTGCAAGAGCTCAAGCCGCAGCTGGATGCCCTGCAGCAAGACATCGGCAACCAGTTGGCCAGTGAAAAGGGAGCCGCCACCAACCGCCTTGCAGAACTGGAACAAAGGCTGCGAGCCACCGAGGAATATGACCGTCTCAACTCCACCCATCAGTCGCAGCTGAGCCAGCCTTTTACTGATGCCCGCCTGGCGCTGCAAGGCCAGAAGCGCATTGCCATGATCCGCGATCAGCTGCGGCACTTCGAGGACATCCGCTTTCCACAGCTGCTGGTGCAATTGGAGCAATGGGCCAAGCCCGAGACTCCTGCGCCGTCTGGGGCCACCCCGGAGGCAGATGCCAAGCCTTCCGTTGGCGAAGGAATGCCACCGGCCAGCACGACATTCACCAAGCCGGCGTCACCTGAACCCAAGCTGGTGCCCGCCCGCACCATCAAGGTCAGTTACGCCAAACCGTGGCTGACCAATGAGGCTGAGCTCGACGACTACCTGAACAAACAGCGCGAAGCCTGGCTGAGGGAAATCCTGGCCGGCAACCGCGTGCAGATCTGAGGTAGGCCATGGATACAACCAGACTCAAAAAATTCGCCCAGTTCGCCCGTCGCACCCTGGGCGAGCAGGTCAGCGCCAAGCTGGCCTTGATGCTGTCTGAGGGCAGCGCAGCGCGTCGCGAAAGCGCGGCGGCCGTCAAGAAGCTGGAAGACGCCATCAAGAGCAACGGAAAGGAACAGGTCATCGAACGGGTGGCCTACACCTGGTTCAACCGCTTCTGTGCGCTGCGCTTCATGGATGTGAACCGCTACACGCGCATCGGCATCGTGTCGCCCGCTGAAGGTCAGTTCCAGCCAGAGATCTTGCTGGAAGCCAAGATGGGCCACGTTGACGAAGAGATGGTGCCTGCCAAAGCCCGCCAGCAGATTGCCGACCTGCTGGCCGACAAAAGCCCTAGCCACGACCCGCAAGGCGAAGCCTATCGCCTGCTGGTAGTAGCGGCTTGCAACGCCTGGCATCAGGCCATGCCTTTTCTGTTCGAGCGCATCGACGATTACACCGAGTTGCTGATGCCCGACGACCTGCTCTCAGGCAACTCCATCCTGGCCTACACCCGCGAGGCCATGACGCCGGACGCCTGCGAAGACGTGGAAGTCATCGGCTGGCTGTACCAGTTCTACATCTCCGAGAAGAAGGATGCCGTCTTCGAAGGGCTGAAAAAAAACCAGAAGATCACCCCAGACAACATCCCGGCTGCCACCCAGCTATTCACCCCGCACTGGATCGTTCGCTATCTGGTGGACAACTCGCTGGGGCGCCTGTGGCTGCTCAACCGCCCCACCTCCAAGCTGGCCGAGCAGATGGCCTACTACATTCCGCCCGAGAAGCCGGAAACTGACTTCCTCAAGATCAAGGGCCCGGAGGACATCAAGGTCTGCGACCCCGCGTGCGGCTCGGGCCACATGCTCACCTATGCCTTTGACTTGCTGTACGCCATCTACGAAGAAGAAGGTTACGACGCGGCCGAAATCCCGGAAAAAATCCTCACCCATAACCTCTTCGGGATCGAGCTCGACGAGCGCGCCGGCGAGTTGGCTGCCTTCGCACTGACCATGAAGGCCCGAGCTCGCCAGCGCCGCTTCTTTAACAAACGCGTCAAGCCCAACATCACCGTGCTGGAGAAGGTGAGTTTCAGCCGTGAAGAGCTGGACGAGTACATGGGCCACGTCGGCCGCGATTTGTTTGCCTATGGCCTGCGTGAAACGCTGCAGCAGTTCAGCGAGGCCGACAACTTCGGCTCGCTGATCGTACCCAAGGTAGGCAATGTGGCTGATGTGCTTACCACGTTGGAAGCTAAGGATATGGCCGGCAACCTGTTCCTGGCAGAGACTCATCAGCGCGTACTGAGCGTGTTGCGCATGGCCGAAGCTCTGGCCCCACGCTACGCCGTGGTGGTGGCCAATCCACCTTACATGGGCGGAAAGGGCATGAATGGGCGCTTGAGCGCTTGGGCCAAAGAGACCTACCCCAACAGCAAGTCCGACCTGTTTGCAATGTTCATCGAGCGCAACCTGGACCTTGCGGTGAAGAGTGGTGCGGTCGCCATGATCACCATGCAGAGCTGGATGTTCCTGTCATCGTTCGAGGCGCTGCGCAGCCGCATTCTGAACCAGCACACCATTCTCTCGATGGCGCATCTGGGCGCGCGGGCATTCGACAGCATTGGCGGCGAAGTGGTTTCCACCACGGCTTTCGTGCTCGAAAACGCTCAAAAACCCGACTACCGGGGTGCCTACATGCGCTTGGTGGATGGCAATTCGGAAGCGGAAAAGATGGAGATGATAGCCAAGGCCATCGCTCAAGGCAGGGCGGCATGATTACCAATCTGCAGCTCAAGAACTTTACTGCCTTCACTGAGCTGGCCATCGACTTCTCACCGGGCATCAACATCATCATCGGCGAGAACGGCACTGGCAAGACCCAACTGCTCAAGGCCATTCTGGCCCTGAGCGGGCCGGAAGCTCGTGGGGAACAAGCCGGAGAAAAACTGGCTCGCAGGCTGTGTCGGCTCTACCACCCGCTCAGCGAGCAAGTTGGCGAGCTGCGCCGCGCTGGTACGCGAGGGAAGGCGGTACTCAAAGGCACCTTTGCGTCAGGGCAAATGATTGCAGCCAAGTTCTACGGCAACGGTACCCAAGCCCAAGTCAACTGCGGCATCGGTGGAGGCGTTGCAGGAGCTATCTTCATTCCAACAAAAGAGGTGTTGTCTCTGGTGCGCGGCCTCACCGCCGAACAACCGGATCAGCCAACCATCGAGCGCATCTTCGATGATGGCTATCTAGACCTAGCTTGCCAGCTCACCCAAAAAGGGCCCGATGATCTGGATGCCAAGGTCCAGCTTGATCCGCGCTTTGCCAGCATTGTGCCCCGCCTGACCAACCTCATCAAAGGGCAATACCTGCTGGAGAGCGGTCGCTTCGTTTTCCAACCCGGCTGCTACGTGGAGAAGGATGCCGCCACGCGTAGCAAGGCCCAGTATGCGCAGATGTACCAGGACAGCACCGAATGGAAGTTCGTGTCCAGCAGCAAACACCGCCAGTCCAGCGCCATGACAGCCGAGGGCTTCCGCAAGATCGGCGTGCTGCAACGCCTGCTCAGCAACGGCAGCCTCAACCCCGGCACCACCGGCCCGCTGCTGTGGGACGAGCCCGAATCCAACCTCAACCCCAAGCTGATGAAGGATCTGGTGCTGGCTTTACTGGAGCTTGCCCGCAACGGCCAGCAAGTCATTCTGGCCACGCACGACTATGTGCTGCTCAAGTGGTTTGACCTATTGATGGACAAGGGCAAGGGGGATCAGGTGCGGTTCTTCAGCCTCTATCGCGACGCATCCACAAAAGATGTCATGTCATCAACGACCGATGACTATCTGCACATCGCACCCAATCCCATTGATGACGCCTTCGGCTATCTCATCAACCAGGAAATCGAGAACGACATGGGGGAACTGGGAAAATGAAAGTCGTTGTTGCTGATGGCTTTGAGTTTCGCTTCTCTGATGCGGTGGACGCCTATGTATTTGACGAAAAAGACAGCAGCAAGCCTACTTTTCACGGTGCACCGATGAAGGGAGTCGATATCGTCGCAGAATTAGAAAATGCATATATTTACGTGGAACTCAAGGACTATGACGACCCATCCGCTTATGACGTAGGGAGGGCCGCGAATGACGATGAGCGTAAGGGACGTCAGGATAGTTTTAAGTGGCTAAAAAACTACCTGAAGTACAAATTCAGGGATTCACACCTTTATCGTTATGCCGAGGGAAAAGTTGATAAACCTGTTCACTACATTTGCGTTCTGACATTCGACAACGCGCTGAATAGCAGGATGCTCAACGAGCTAAAGCGAGAGCTACCCGTCGGCAAGAAGCCCAGGCGTTGGACCCAAGCGCTGGCGACAAGCTGTCAGGTTGTAAACCTGGATAAGTGGAACGAAGTTTTCCCGAAATGGCCTGCGATTCGCATCGCGTCTGCGGAAAACGCGTAGCGGAGGACGCCAATGACCATCAACACGCTCGGGGCCTCGATGTCGTGCAGTACCTTGATCTCGTCATGCGAGATCAAGTCGATGGTGCCGATGCGCAGCGAGTCGGAATAGGCCAGAGGCGACTAGCCTCGGGGCCGAAATCGGACGATCCGGATTTCTGGGCAGTGTGGGGGTCAAGGCAGCGACGGCCAGACGGTCGAGCGTCCCGTGAATTGGAAAACGATTGCGAACGACTGGCAACAGATCAGCATGTCAGTCAACGAACAAGATTTGGAGATTAACGATGAGTAACAGCCAAGTCGAAAAGGCTAAACAAGGCCTGGAGAGATATTTTTATCGCGCCTCGGCCATTGACTTTAAAAGCATACCTGATAGTCCGATTGCCTATTGGCTGACACATCGTTTTGTCTCAAATTTTGAGTTATTTCCGAAACTGGGTAGCATACTTTCATCTAGAGAAGGTCTAACAACTGGCAGCAATGAAACATTTCTGCGCCTATGGTTTGAGGTTTCGGCATCCAAAACATCTTTGCCTGGTAATGTAAAGAAAAATGCCAGATGGAAGGCTTACCTAAAGGGCGGAGAGTATCGGCGTTGGGCTGGCAACAACGAGTATTTGGTTGACTGGGAAAATGAGGGAAAGAGAATCCTCAACTTCATTGACCAGAAAACAGGCAGAGTAAGATCCCACAACTACAACGGCGAATGGGCATTTAAACCGGGAATAACTTGGTCGAGCGTTTCCGGCGATGGATTTTCAGTTAGAAATGTCGCCGGCGAGTACATGTTTGATACTACCGGTTCGATGGGATTTGTTACTCCAGACTTTGATCGGCTCGGGGTGGTCGCCTATTTAAATAGCATAGTAGCTTCAGATTACATGGAAGTTCTTTCCCCTGCCATTCGCTTTCAGCCTGGGCACGCTCTCAATTTGCCATTTAATAAGGCGCCGATTTCAACCGCGAGTGCCATCTCCGCAAGAAATATAGCCATCTCGCAGTCTGACTGGGACTCCTATGAAACCTCTTGGGACTTCACCAGCCTTCCGCTACTACGCCACGACCATCGCCAGCCCACTCTCAAAGCCAGCTACCAAAAGCTCCGCGCTCACTGGCGTGAGATGACACTGGATATGCAGCGTCTGGAAGAAGAGAACAACCGCATCTTCATCGATGCCTACGGGCTGCAGGACGAACTGACGCCCGAGGTACCGCTGAACGAGATCACCCTCACATGCAACCCGCATTACCGCTACGGCGGAGACAAGAGCGAGGACGAACTCGAAGCAATGTTCCTGGCCGACACCATGCGCGAGCTGGTGAGCTATGCGGTCGGTTGCATATTTGGCCGCTACAGCCTGGACAAGCCTGGGCTGATCCTGGCCAACCAGGGCGAGACGCTGGCGGACTATCTGGCACAGGTGCCGCAGCCCAGCTTTCCGGCTGATGAAGATAACGTGGTCCCGCTGCTGGATGGCGACTGGTTTGCGGACGACATCACTTTGCGCTTCCGCCACTTCCTGCGCGTGGCCTTTGGTGAAGCGCATTACGAAGACAACCTGGCCTTCATCGAGCAAGCACTCAACGTGAAGGGCAAGCGCAACTACAGCCTGCGCGATTACTTCCTGAGCGAGTTCAGTACCGACCATGTCAAGCGCTACAAGAAGCGCCCCATCTACTGGCTGTTCAGCAGCCCCAAGGGCAGCTTCAACGCGCTGATCTACATGCACCGCTACCGCCCGGACACGGTGAGCGTGGTGCTCAGGTACCTACGCGACTACCGAGAAAAGCTCAGGACCGAGAAAGAGCGGCAAGCCGCTGTCAGTATCAACACCGCTAGCAGCCAGGGCGATAAGACCCGCGCGTTGAAGGAAGTGGACCGGCTGGCCAAGGTGCTGACCGAGCTGGAGGACTACGAGCGCGATGTGCTCTACCCCCTGGCCACCGAGCAAAAGGCCATCGACCTGGATGACGGGGTGAAGGTGAACTATTCGAAGTTCGGCTCGGCGCTGAAGAAGATTCCGGGGCTAGACGCCAAGGACGAGGACTGATCCCAGATGAGTAGCGCAAAGATCCAGCAGGCACTGAGCAATCTGTTTGACAAGCAGCGCATAGTGTTCTGGTATGACACCCGCCGCGAGTTCCGCGCTGACTTCGAGGCGCTGGCCTTGCCCGGCGTGGAAAAGATCGAGCTGGCCAACAACGAGTTTGGCGTGAAGTACCGTGTGCTGCGCGAGCAGCCAGAGCAGAAGTTCCTATTGTTCAGGGATGGGCCGGAACCCGATTACCTGGTGAACTGGCTGCTGGACGTGCAATTGGCCAGCGGCAGCACCTTCCGTACCGACCAGGTGGCGCTGTGGTTGGCTGAACTGGAGCTGGGGCCTGATGCCTACCCCTTGCTGGAGGCTCACCCCGCGTTCTTTGAGGCCGCCAAGCGACGTGAGAGGCTGAAAGAGCTGTTGGCGCCTAGCGACAGCGGCAACGCCTTGCGCCAGAAGATGCTGGCCGTGTGTGTGGGCTGCGAACCGCGTCTAGACGCGATGCTGGAAGCACTGCTGGCCGAACTGGCTAGCGGCGTCGATACGCGCAGCAAGCTGATGGAGCGCAGCGGCCTGAACGAGCATTTCTGGGAGTTGATGAAGCGCGCCTACGGCTATATCAGTGAGCTGCCAGGCCTTCAGGATTTTGTAATCGAGCTCTTCAAGAGCTGCTTCCTCAGTGAGGTGGATGTCGAGTTCAAGCCCCGCCTCACATCAGAGGCAAAAGTGTTCATCCAGCGCTGGAAAGACAGCCGCTCACATGCACAGGACTTCGAGGTGCTGTCTGCCCAGTGTGCTGACATCTTGCAGATCGAGGACAAGCTACAGGGTCTTGAATACCGCCTGCTGATGTCGATGGATGAGTTTGAAGCCATCGACCGCAAGATCCTGAGCGAGCTGGTGCGTGAGGTGGCATCGCGCACGGTCAGCGCACAAGAGGTGGAGCAATGGGTTCGCCAGCGCCGGCAAGGGCACTGGTTTGATCGCTACCAACACGTCTATCTGGCCATTGAGCATGCGGCGCAGTTCATGCAGTCGCTGGAGCTGACGCAGCTGGAGATGGACTCACTGGCGGATGGCATTCACAAGTACACGCAGACCTGGTTTCGGCTGGATCAGCGGTACCGCAAATTTTTCTATCACGCGCGCGAATCGGGCCAAGCCTCGCTGTTGCAGGCGCTGAGCCAGCAGGTAGAGAACCTGTACAGCAACAATTATTTGTCGTACCTGAATGTGCGCTGGCAGCGGTTCGTGGACGCTTGCCTGCTCTGGGAAGCCGCCCCGGTGGTGAGCCAGGCAGACTTCTTTGAGCGTTTTGTGCAGCCTTATCTGGAGCGCAAGGGCAAGGTGTGCGTGTTGATTTCCGACGCTTTCCGCTACGAGGTAGGGGAGGAGCTGCAGAGCCTGATTCGCCGCGAGGACCGCTTTGATGCCGAATTGGTGCCGGCCCTGTCCTGCCTGCCGAGTTACACCCAGCTGGGTATGGCCTCTCTGCTGCCTCACAAGACTCTTCAGATTGTGGAGGACGACAGCGGGGAAGTCATGGCCGATGGTGTGAGTGTCACAGGCACCGCCAACCGCGCTCGCATCCTGGCTCAAACCGTTGTCCCGTCTACTGCAGTACTGGCGAAGGATGTATTGGCCATGGGCAAAGAGGATTCGCGGGCTTTGGTGCGCGACCATGATGTGGTGTACGTCTATCACAATCTGATCGACAAGACGGGCGATACGCGGGATACCGAAGAGCGCGTTTTCGGCGCGGCAGAAGAAACGCTGGAAGAGTTGCTGCGGGTAATCAAAAAGCTGGCCAATGCCAATGCCAGCAACATCGTTGTCACCGCTGACCACGGCTTTATCTACCAACACCACCCGCTGCAAGACAGCGATTTTCTCAGCACCGAACCCAGTGGCGACGAGATCCTCTACACCGACCGGCGTTTTGTACTGGGGCGCGGCCTGCGCGAGAGCAGTAGCTTCAAGACCTTTCAGCCCGAGCAACTGGGCCTGGCAGGCAGCCTGCAGGTGCAGATCCCGAAATCGATCAATCGCCTGCGGCTGAAGGGCTCGGGCAGTCGTTTTGGACATGGGGGCGCCACCCTGCAGGAGGTGGTGATTCCGGTGATCAGCATCAACAAAAAACGCCAAAGCGATGTAGGCAAGGTTGAGGTGGAGTTGATTGGCGGCGGCGGCAAAACCATCACAACCGGCCAACTGGCCGTGGTGCTCTACCAGACCGAGCCTGTAACAGACAAACGCCAACCGCGTCGTTTGCGCGCCGGCCTGTATTCGCTGGCAGGTGAGGCTATTTCCGATGTGCAGGAGCTGAGCTTTGACATGACGTCCAGCAACCCGCGCGAGCGGGAGGTGGCTGTTCGCTTCATTCTGAGCCGCAAGGCCGATGCCTGTAACAACCGGCAGGTTGAGCTGCGACTGGAAGAGCCGGTGGATGGCACGTCACACCACACGCGCTATCAGGCCGTGCGTTACACCATTCGTCGCTCGTTCACCAGCGAGTTCGATTTTTAGAGATAGGGCGGGGTGACAGAAATGAGCCAACTGGACGACAAAATCAATCAACACTTCGCCGGGCTGGTTGTCCGCAAGGATCTGGTCAAGACGGTGAAGGGCAATGCCATCGTGCCCACATATGTGCTGGAGTACCTGCTGGGGCAGTATTGCGCGACCAACGACGAGACCACCATCCAGGCTGGGATCGACACAGTGCGCGAGATCCTGCGCAAGCACTACGTACACCGCAACGAAGCGGGGCTGGTGCGCTCCACTATCAAGGAGAAGGGACGACACAAAGTCATCGACCGCATCAGCGTGGCACTGAACGACAAGTCGGACGCTTACGAGGCCGAGTTTGCCAACCTGGGCATCAAGAAGGTGATCATCGACTCGGCCACTGTGAAAGCCCATCCCAAGCTGCTGGTGGGCGGCGTGTGGTGCATCGCGGAGCTGGAATACATATTCACCGAGGACAAGAATGCGACGCCTTGGGTGCTGTCTTCCATCAAGCCGATTCAGCTTTCGCACTTCGACTTTGACGGCTACGTGGAGGCACGCAAGCACTTCACCACAGATGAGTGGATTGACCTACTGATCCAGAGCGTCGGCTTTAACCCGCAGATGTTCGGCAAGCGTAACAAGCTTAGCCAGTTGGTGCGACTCATCCCATTCTGTGAGCGCAACTACAACCTGATCGAGCTGGGCCCCAAAGGCACCGGCAAGTCGCACATCTACTCGGAGTTTTCACCGCACGGCATTCTGATTTCGGGCGGTGAGGTGACCGTGCCCAAATTGTTCGTCCACAACGGCTCGGGCAAGCTGGGCCTGGTGGGCTATTGGGATGTGGTGGCCTTTGACGAGTTCGCTGGCAAGCAAAAGCGCGTGGACAAGGCGCTGGTGGACATCATGAAGAACTACATGGCCAACAAGTCGTTCTCGCGCGGGGTGGAAACGCTGGGAGCAGAGGCAAGCATGGTTTTCGTGGGCAACACCGACCATACGGTTCCCTACATGCTCAAGCATTCGGATCTATTCGACCCCCTGCCGGAGAAATTCCACGACTCGGCCTTTCTAGACCGCATCCACAGCTACATCCCCGGCTGGGAAGTCGATGTGATTCGCGGCGAGATGTTCTCCAGCGGCTACGGCTTCGTGGTGGACTACTTGGCCGAGATTCTTCGTTCCTTGCGCAGCCATGACTTCTCTGACAGGTACAAGGCGCACTTCCGGCTGTCGGATGACATCTCAACCCGTGACCGCGATGGCATCAACAAGACCTTCTCGGGTCTGATGAAGATTCTGTACCCCCAGGGCGACGCGAGTGTCGAGGAAATCGAAGAGCTGCTTCGGGTCGCGATCGAGGGGCGCAAGCGGGTGAAGGACCAGCTCCTGCGCATCGATGCGACTTATCCCGCCGTTCGTTTTGCCTACTTCGATCCACAAGGGGTCGAGCGCTTGGTGACGACGTTGGAGGAAGAGGAATACCCAAGCGCCTACCATCGCAGAGCAATGGGAGACGGTATAACCGAGGCCGCTACCAATCTCACTGCCCCATCCGGGGAACCCAGCGCTATGGCGCAGCCCAGCCTCCTGGAGACCACAGGTGGAATACAAACGCTTGAGCCTGCACTCAAAGAACAGCACCGGGTCTTTCAGGAGAACCAGCGCGGGATGTCATTCGATCAACTGTTTGGCCCCTACCTGGCAGGGGCCAGACGCATTATCGTGACCGATCCTTACTTGCGCATGTTCCACCAGCAACGCAATTTGATGGAGCTACTGGAAACGATCAGCCGGTTTACACGTCTGGAAGATGAAGTGGTTGTCCATGTCGTCACCGTGGAGGACGAGTTCACTGGCGATCGCCAAACAGAGAACTTCCAGAAGATGGAAGCGGCGTGTGCAAGCATCGGGATTCAGTTTTCCTGGGCGTACGACACCACACGCACGAAGCATGATCGCGACATCACAACCGACCATGGCTGGAAGATCGTGCTCAGCCGGGGGCTTGATGTGTTTCAGCGCTGCGAACTGAATGAGGCCTTCAGCTTTGCCAACCGTATGCAGCAACATCGTCAGTGCAAGGAGTTCAACGTAACGTTCGTGAAGTTGCAGTGAGCAGTCATTCGCCTTAGCCTTCGTCGCATTGTTGGCGGTTATGTTCGATGCGATCTCGGGGCTAAAGCGGTACATCGCCTGCTCGCGCGTGACGACCAAACCTATTTTCTTCTTCGTTGCATCCAATATTCGGCCGGATGGCGCCCTGCATGAGGCAAAAAAAGCATTCAGCCCAGAACCTGGTTCGTCGGCGGTGGTGAGCCAATGCCACGCGACAAGATAGTCAGGATTGGCACTGTTGAGCTGCTGCATGGCCTGACGCTGGTCGCGGAACACCTCCAGGGTCAGACGGGCATCCAGTTCGGGATCGTTGAGACGGCCACGTTTGAGCTGGCCATCCGGGTAATGCTTGACAAGATGGTGGTAAGGGTTGCGGGGAAAAGCCAAGGGGTTGAGCCGCAATATGTCGACCGCGGGCATGCCAAGCAGACGCAGGCTTGCGTTCGCCGCCGCGAGGTGAGGCAGGTCGAACGCTATCAGGTTATGCCCGAGGAGAAACGCGCAAGCCTGCGAAAACGTATCGAGCTTTTCCAGCGCCGCCAAAAGATCTCCACGCCGATGGACTAGGGCTTCGCCTGCGTATTCCGGTGTTTGTGACCGGTCATTCCGGCATCGTGACCACGGATTCCGTTCTATCGTGACCGCTGTGTCCCTGCGGTTTCCGGTTGATTGTGACCGGCAATTCCGGTGTCGTGACCGGTGATCGGTTGAGGGTGTTGCGCGGGGACGGATTCTACTCTGCTAGGCTAGGCAGTGGGGTTGCCGCTGGATGTGGTGCTCGTTTTTTGAGCAGTCTTTCTCATTGAGTCGCCGGCCAGCGTGATGCGGTGAATGCGGTGCATCAGGCGATCGAGAATCGCGTCGGCAATGGTGGGGTCGCCGATCCAGCCATGCCAGTGTTCGACCGGCAACTGGCAGGTGATGAGCAACCCGCGGCTGCCGCCGCGATCGTCAATGAGTTCAAGCAGGTCATTGCGAGTGGTCGGGTCCAGCGGTGCCACCGCCCAGTCGTCCAGCACGATCAGGTCGGTCTTGGCCATCTGCAGCAGCCATTTGCCGAAGCCACCGCTGCCATGCAGGATACGTAGCTCTTCGGCCAGCCTGGGCACGCGCAGGTAAGCGACGGAGTGCCCGCGGCGGCAGGCGTACTGCGCCAGCGCGCAGGCCAGCCAGGTCTTGCCGACGCCGGTCGGGCCACCGATCAGGACGGTATGTCCGGTTGCGATCCAGTCGGACAGTACGAGGCTCGTGAGCTGCTTCCGATCAATACCTGTCAACGCCGATTTAAATCCGACCCACTTTGGCAAGAATCGCCGAAGTAAAACTGACCCACCTGGCTCCCGTCAGCCAGCCGCCTTGGGGGCGGCTCGGCCGTTCGTTTGCCCCGCCCGGCGCTTGTCCTTGAGCCGGTAGCTTTCGCCGGTAATCTGCACGATATGGGCGTGATGCAGCAGCCTGTCCAGCATCGCTGCCGTCAGCGTCTGATCGTCGGCGAAGGCGCTGGCCCATTGCGCGAACGGCAGGTTGCTGGTCAGCACCATCGAACCGCGCTCGTAGCGCTTGGCGACGACATTGAAGAACAGGTTCGCCTCCTCACGCCCGAAGGGCAGATAGCCGATTTCGTCGACCACCAGCAACCTGGGACCCATCACCGCCCGATTGAAGTATTCGCGCAGCCGCCCTTGCTGCCGGGCAGTCGCCAGTTGCATCATCAGGTCGGCCGCCGTCAGGAAGCGGCTTTTGATGCCAGCCTGCGTGGCCCGATAGGCCAGTGCCGTCGCCAGATGTGTCTTGCCTACGCCGGACGGCCCGAGCAGCACGACGTTCTCGGCGCGCTCTATAAACGCCAGGCTGGCCAACTCCTGTATCTGCATGCGCGGCGCGCCGCTGGCGAAGCCGAAGTCGTACTGCTCCAGCGTCTTTACCGACGGCAGCGTCGCCAGCTTAGTCAGCACCTGACGCTTGCGCTCCTCGCGGGCAGCAACCTCAGTGTTGAGCAGCCGCTCCAGGAAGTCGGCCAGACTGGCGTCCTCGGTCGCCACCCGCTGTGCCAGCGGCCCCCACTCCAGCGCCACGCGGTCCAGCTTGAGCTGGCCGCACAGGCTGGCGATGCGCTCGTGCTGCAGGTTCATGCCGCCACCTCCAGCAGGCTGTCATACACGGCCAGCGGGTGCTGCAGGCTCTCGCGCGGGATGGGGCGCATGGACGTGGGTACAGGCAGCGGTCTCCCCGCTTGTGGCAGCGGCAGCAAAACCTCTTGCTCGACAGCAAGGCGCACCGCGGGGCGCTCGCCAGTGGTGGCATGGACCCGTGTATTGGCCACCTCCGTCAGCCAGCGGCCGATGTACTGATTGGCGGCCTCGACATCCAGCTTCAGCCCGGCTTGTTTGAGCGTGGCAGCCAGCGGCACGACGAAGCTCTCCTTGAGGTAGCGATTGAAGCGCTCGACCTTGCCCTTGGTCTTGGCCCGGTAGGGGCGGCAAACCTTCAGTGCGAAGCCATACCGCTCGGCCAGCGCCAACAGCTCCCGGTTCCAGCGGTGGCGGCCGTCGCCGTGCGCGTCGCGCTCGACGACAACCGACTTGGCGTTGTCGAACAGGATGTGCTCGGGCACGCCTCCGAAGAAGGCCAGCGCCTCTTCCAGGCAGGCGCACAGCGTCGCGGCATCCTCGCTGGCCGTGAAGCGCACGAAGCTGGCGCGGCTGTAGCCCAGCGTCGCCACCAGGGCCAGCAGCGGATCTCGTCCGCGCCGAATGACCGTGAAGTCGGCCTGCATCTGTTTGCCTGGCGCCGTCTCGAAGCGCACCAGCGGCTCGGGCTCAGCGTGCTTATGCGGTGCGAGAAATACCTTGAGTTGGCTGACGCCGCCGTCGTAGCCGCGCTCGCGCAACTCGCGCAGCAGCACGGTCGGCGGAATCCAGCGTGGGCGTGCCGCCTCGATTCGCTCCAGCAAATAGCCGTGGTACGGTTCAAGCTTCGTCGCTCTGGACTCACGCGGCCCGTACCGGCAGGCTTGTTCGTCGCGCAAATAGCGCCGCACCGTGTTGCGCGACAGACCCGTCTGCCGTGCTATCTCCCTCACTCCCGCACCTCGTTTCGCCAATACCCTGATTTCCACTGCTTGCTCCTGTGTCAGCATCGGCGGCAAATCCGCCATCCTCCACCAGGTGGGTCAGTTTTACTTCGGCGGGGTGGGTCATTTTTACACCGGCGCTAACAAATACCGCGGCCTGCGCGGGCGTCGAGGTCTTCGATCGCGGCGTGGGGGTACTTGAGGCGGGCACGCTGCAAGAGACGGGCAAGCTTGCGGTCATTGCGCCAGAGCAGTTCGCGGTCGATCAGCAGCGCCAGGCGTTCCTCGAAGGCGAGCGCGCTGGCGCCGGGCTGGGCAAGCTGTTCTTCCAGGGCGGCGGCAAAGCCGTCGAGCTTGAGTGAGCGCAGTTGCGCGAGCGTGGTATGGGTCATCATGAGATTGGGTTCCGGTTGTGAGCGCCGGGCAAGCAAGATCGACTGCGGGTGCTGCCCAGCGGTGTGCGAGGGCCATAGAGGCGAATCGCGGGAGTTAGTGCTGCCTGGCAGACGGCGTCACTGGTAGTAGCTGGGCCCGCGCAGGTGTGCGTGGTCGGGACTGACCCACTCGGCAGGAGGGGCCGCGGTCAGCCAATCGCGATCGGCTTCGAGCACGTTCTTGACGTGGCGGTATTGATAGGCGCCGAGCTCCAGCGCAATCGCACAGGCTGCCTCGAGACGATCCTTGCCATAGCGCCTGGCCAGGCTCAGCAGCCCCAGACAGGCGCGGTAGCCATGCTCCGGATGCTTGTGCTGCTCGAGCAGCCGGCGCACGACGGCTCCGGTGGCGCCGCCGATCTGCTCACCCCAGCGGATGAGGCGCTGCGGCGTCCATTCCAGGTGGGCGCGGTGGGCGGCGGGCAGATGCTCCGGCACCGTGGTGAAGCCACCGGCGGCTGCACGCGCATGAACGGCCACGCGCTGGCCACGGTGCAGCAGTTCGATCGCGTGCGCGGTGATGCGCGCGTCCAGCGTCTGGCCAACCAGGGCATGCGGCACGCTGTAGCGATGCTTGTTGATCTCGACGTGCTGGTCGATATGGACCTTGACAGTGCGGAACCTGGCGACCTCATAAGGGACCGCGGGCAACGGGCGTAACGCCGGCGCATCCAAGGCCGCGAAGGCGCTGGCGCGGCTGCCCGGCAGCTTCTGGAAGGGGCGCTCATTGAGTGCGGGCAGCAACGCTGCAATCGCACGGTCGACCGCATGCACGGTCTCGAAACGCTGATGGCGCAGTCGTGCGAGGATCCAACGTTCTACGATCTGTACTGCCACCTCAACCTTCGCCTTGTCCTGCGGACGCCGTGCACGGGCAGGGAGCACCGAGGTGCCGTAATGGCGCGCGAAGTCGAGCACCGTCTCGTTAGCGCGCGGCTCATGACGGTCGGCGTTGGCAATCAAGGCGCGCGGGTTATCTGGGACGATCAGCTCTGGGCTGCCGCCGATAAAGCTCAGGGCGCGCACCATCGAGGCGATCCAGTCCACCATCGTCTCGCGTGGCGTGGCGCATGCGAATGTGTAGCTCGACGCGCCGAGCGCCGCCACAAACACGTGGGCGCGGCCGCCGTCGGCCACGGCGATGGTCGGTCCGGCATAGTCGACGAACAGCTTCTCCCCGGCCTTGTGGGTCTGCCGCATTGAGCGCTTCAGGCTCTTGGCCCAAGCGTGGTACCGCTCGCAGAATTGCGTGTGGCGGTAGGTCTTGCCGCCGGGATGCGCCTCGACATATTCCTGCCACAGCAGGGTCAGCGTCACGCCCTTGCGGCGCAGCTCCTGGTGGATGCGGGCATAGTCCGGCGGCACGTAAGCGCTTTTGCGTGCGCTGGGCAGTAGGCGCGCGGCGATTGCAGCCTCGTCGAGCTCGCGTAGCTCAGTCCATGCCAGTCCGGCCTCAGCGGCCAGCGACACATACTTGGACACCACGCCTTTGGAGACTTGCAGCGCCGCGGCAATGCTGGCGTGCGACAGTCCGGACTCGTGTTTGAGTCGTAACACGTCTTTGATCATGCGTATCGTCATGGGGGGCTTGGGCATCGCTTCTCCGTGCAAAAACGCAGAAGGTTATCCACAGCCTGGGTTGGACAATACGCAACATCCCCACCGGACCAGCGCGAGCAGGACATCACCATTTCAGCGGTCAGATCCCTCCCCGGCGGCCTGGTCACGATCGCCGGAACGGCTGGTCACGATAAACCGGAAATGCCGGTCACGATGCCGGAATCCGTGGTCACGATAATCCGGAATGACTGGTCACGATCGGCCGGAATACGCACTTCGCCCGTGTCGCCGCGGACTGCCTGGGCGGCGACAATCATTTTGTCCGGCCGTGTTGCCTCACGAAGGAATGTTACCTGACGAATTGTTGTCGTTTCGCTTTCTTTCTTCTCTGGGCGAGATCCGCGGTAGCGGAGCTCGATGCGAAAGCACGAGAGCCTGGCCCGTAGCGTAGCGAAGGGTGCTCCAAGTTCACCCGAAGCAGGGGGCCAAAAGAAGAAGGGCACACCAATTCGCATGCCCCTTTGGAAACTGTCTACCGAAGTCTGTCAGACCGTGATCCCCTCAAGCAAATCGGCAAACTTGACCAGGACTGGATGGTCCGCTTCAAACTTATCCAGATTTTGCTTTACCTGCAGCCAGAAAGACCTTTCCCCGCGATGTTCATCCGATTCCGTGCCATGCTCTTCTGTCGCGCCTTTCATGTTTCTTTCGGCCTTTACGGTCTCCGTGCGGTAGTGTATGAGGGTTGCATAAGTCGATTGCCAGCCGTTGCCTTCCGTGGCCAACAGCAACTCCTTCATAGCAACAATCTTCAGTGTCTGATCGATGCTGTGCAACGAATCAGCGATGTTCTTCGAGTTTCTGCCCAACTGTTCAAATGCGTACTGAGCTTCCTGATTCATGAGGTGGCTTCCTTTGCAGCTATTTTGAGGCTCGAATTGCGCGTTCGACTTCCGACATGATGCTGTAAAGCTTGGCCACGATCGGATGCTCCTCTTCAAACGCTATAGCTGCCCGATACGCGTCATCAGTTCTTTTCATTGCATCATCGCGCGCAGCCTCACGTTCGGCCTGATCGGGTACCGAGATGTTCAAGAGCCGCTGTCGATCCGTCTCATGTTCGTTCAACATTTGCGCAAACTTTGCGAATGCCGCCTGCTTTTCCCCGGGGAGGTACTTCGCATCGAGCAGGGCATTCAAAGCCAATACCTGCAATGCCTCATCGGTGGGAATGACACTCATTGTCTGGCCTTCAGGTGGAATCTGATGCTGATTCATTGGTACTTAGTAAGTTACGGGACTTCGATCGTAAGGCACAACTCGGCCCAGATAGACAACTGGGCGCTTCTAAATTTTTACTGCTCTCGCTCACCGTTGAGACCAGGCGACAGGGCGAGATTCGTGCCTGATTCGGTGAGCGTCCCAGAGATGCAGCCTTGGCCCCGCGTTAGGCCATTCCACCGCTGAATGCAATATTGGCGATATGGCAGCTCGAGAATTTCGCGCAAGCGCTCGCATAAGCGGGATTCCTCGCCTCTCCACGTTGACAGCCCGCTCAAAGCACTTCGTGGAGAGCGCACACTACACAGTCCTTTTCGTGAGGGCGATGGCGGTACATATGTGGCGACGGGCGTTTGAAAATATGCTCTGTCCAGCCTTCGCTCAAGGGAGCGGGGTCGAATATGTCGCGCAGTAGCATCATAAATCCGGCAACACCGGCCATGAGCGAAGAAAACGCAAAGGGAACATCAGTAGTTTCGGCAGTCTGCGCGAACGTTACTGCACCCGTGGCGCATAGTACTGGCAGGACAGATCTCAAGGGCTCACCAACGAAGTTCGTAGCAGCCAATCCCCTATGACTGGCGATTACCTGGGCCTCTTGCTCGGTAAGGCCGCGCCCAGTGTCCAGGAGATTTCGGACCAGGTCGGGGCGAAGTTGCGTGTCTCGATGAATCTGCGCCACCTCGTCATAAGGCTTGCTGAGGTCTTCCAGGTAGTCGCATGCCAGGCAAGCGCCTCCATGATCCAGAGCATACCGGCCCGCCCCGACGCGGACTCCCTCCGTCCACATGTTCATGCAGTTCTTGGGGTACTTCAAGGCGGATTGGCGGCGAGCTTCGGCAGAATCGAGGCCAACGACGAGCCGTGCGAGCGGCGCGCCATATCCGCGAATAGCGCAGTATGTGTTCAGATCATCTCGGTAACTGTTGACGACAAGATCCGGATGAGCGCGATTCAACCGCTGCTTTACCATATCAACCTTGTAGTTGCTCTGGTCGATGTCGCGCATAAAGCCGTATCGCTGGCCATTCGACTTGCCGTAGGTATCGCGGTCGACCAAGTGCAAAGTTCCGGAGACCCGGGATGGCCAACGCAGGAGAAGAGCCATCATGCCGTGAGTAACTGCGCCGACGCCAAACACGTGTGTTTCATCCAAATCCAAGTCCTGGACTTCCATGTCTGGCGAACCGCAAATCGTACGCAGATCGAACTCGAACTCGTCGAGTGGCTCGGCACCGGATCCGCGCAATTCCTGCAGGAAGACGCGCAAGAAAACTTGAGCTGCTGCTATTGCTGCTGCGAAGGCCGGCCCCGCGGGGTTGGGGCTGTCACCACAGCTTGCGCGTGGCCCGAGCTTTGACATCCATCCGTCAGCGCCGATTCGAATTGTTGCGGCGCCGCCGTCCGGGGCATCGCAGCCCACCGATACAACGCAGTGGTACGGCGGAGCCCATCGCACCGCGTATCCCTCGACGCCGCCGCCGCCGGAAGAAGCTGCCGAGCCTGCCGTTTCGACATTTGACTCGGCGCCTGCGCCGACAAAGTCGATGTTGGGCCAGAGACGCGCCAGACTGTCAGCCAAGAACTCGGCGAGCAGTCTTCCCGACTCTGACTGGTGGTCATGCGGTGCCACGACGGCGAGGCGGGTCTCGGCAAGTCGGTGAGCAAGGGGCGCCGAACCGAATAGCGCCTTCAGCGCTTGGGCATTTTTTTCGGCTGCACTTGTCATATGCGCACCAATCGCTGGCTGACTTCCGCTGACGGCCACAGTCGCCAGTCCTTTTCTTCTCGCTCATACACGTTCACACCTTCGAACGTACTGAGCCCGTTTCGTCCGTAGAAGGGAACGATGATGCTCAATGCACCGACGTGCCTGACCACCTCCCACTTCCTATCCAGCCCTGACATGCGAACGTCCGCTCCGGGATGAGTGTGTAGCTGGACGATGGATCGTTCCTTGCGACGATAATTGTCGATCTGAATGCGCTGCAGCTCGTTGCCGTCGATGTGGACCCATACACCTTGTGGGGACGCGCCGGGTTGCTGCACCGGAATGATGCTCCGGGAAATTTCTGCATGCGGTATCGCATCTTCGCCGTCTTGGACTGGAGCGGTCCAGATTGCAAAGACTTCGTGCGCACCGACCTTGAAAGCTCGTTCCGTCTCGCCCAAGACTGAAGAGGGGATACGCCATGTTTGATATTTCATTGTCTCGGTACCTCCGGCTTATTGAGGGCCTCGTGCAACGCAAGAACGAGGTTTAGAACGCCATACCAACGGTCGCGTCGTAGTGAGGCCCACGAGACATCTTGATGGCCTGTGTGGTCGTGGTACTCCCGCCATCCGAGGAAGCAAAACCAACTGCGGGGTTCGCCGTCCTGCATGGCCGTGTGAAAGCCGTAACCAGAAGGGATTTGACTGGTACCTTGTCTGAGGGGCTGACCTTCGGGGTCAATCCACCAACCGCCAACGGGCCGGTAGCTGTAGTCCGTGCCGTCGACCCGCAGGAGAATGCTGGTACCGTACCGATACCAGCTAAGCTCGAGGTCGAGATACGGATACGCGAAGTTGACAAGCTTGATGCCAAGCTTCGCGTAGCGTTCCGGCTCAGAAAGCAGCGGCTGAATCGCCCTCGTGAAGTTGCGCTCTGACACCTTCGGATGAACGATGGCCGCTTGCTTCATTACTGCCCGCCCCCGCCGCTGTTCTTCGTGATGGACAGGGTATGGCCGTCGCGGACACCTGCGTCATGCAATGTCAGGTGGGGCTGCAGCTTTTCCGGGCCCAGCTCCATATCGACCATGCCGAACTTGTCGACATCCTGGCGGTCGCTGGGGGGAAGGCTGCGACGGGTGGCCTGGCGTACGGTGATGCCCGACGGAAAACGGCGGTTGCGCTCCTCACCGTCGAGCAAAACTTTGACCTCATAGGTGTTGTCTTCGCGTTGGACCGTAAAGAAATGGTCCGCCGGCTGCATGACGATGCGATCGGCGTCGTCAATGAGGACGTCAGCGATGCCGTCCAGGTCGCACCACAAGTCCACTTCACCGCCGCCGGCGAGAGCCTTGAGCTGTTCACCGGTAGCTTTGCCGTGAGGCGGATGCTGGTGGGTGGGGGCGGGCGCGTCGTTGAGCGTAAACGAGACCGGCTTGCGCAGAACGGGATTGTCCTGCCCATGATGGGCGAGTGCGATGCTGAACGACTCGCCGCCGCGGATGAAGATGATGTCATCCGGTGCGAGGGGAATATCCACATCCCCCTGAACTTCCAGAAGCACCCACTCGGTGATGGCTGCGTTGGCAATGGCGCTCAGCTCGCGACCGCGATTGGCGCCGGGCGTTACGAACCGCTCTTGGCGGTCAATGCAAATAGCGACAGGTTTTGTCGGCATGGCAAATCCTTAAGCAATAGGAATCTGTGCTACCTGACCGAAGGCAGGCGGCAAATCGAAAACATATTGAAGGATTGACGCCGAGCGGAATTACGCCGACACTAACGGTTACCACACCGAGCTAGCGTTTGCGCAAGTTCACACAGGGGTCAACCTTCGGGTTGGCCCTTTTTTATTGTTTGTTCATTTTTATCTCCCAGCTTTGAGTGCCCATGGACACGATGGGGTCAATGTAGCACAACGTTCTTGTGTTGGGAAGTTAACGTCACCAACGTATATGTCAGCAAAATTGACAATCAACTGAGCTGGATGATGTCAGCGTCATTGACATTTCGTGGTCTCTCGCATACAGTTGTCAACATATGTTGAGGAAGTGCGATGATTGACGATCAAAAGCTGTATAAGACTCTCGGTATGCGCTTGCGGCTGCTCAGGGAGCAGTCCGCAGGGGGCACGCGCATGACCCAAGCCGAACTCGCGGGGCAGGTGGGCTTAGAACGGACGTCGATTACGAACATAGAAAAGGGCGCTCAGAAGGTCTCCTTGCATGTGTTGTATCGGATCTGCGAGGTTTTGAACGTTCCCTTGGCGCAAGTATTGCCTTCCATCGAGGAGGCACAGGCCGTAACTGTTGGGCCAGCGTTAGAAGAGTTTACTTTCGGCGAGGAGGTACTGAGGACTACGCCGCGGGTCAGGGAAGTTTTAGACGCAATTCTAAATACTCGAGACAACAATGGATGACTACAGACTTGCGGCTATTGAACAAACGGCCCAAGAAACACTCCGTTATTCCGGGGCATTGTCCATACCTGTAGATCTAAATCGGGTCGTGAATGCACTGGGAGTGTCCTTGCGCTACGAGACGCTAGAGGACCACGTATCAGGAGCGCTCATAGTGAAGCCTCAGGAGCGATACCTGATAGTCAACGCCAGGCACCATCCAAACCGACAGCGCTTCACCATAGCGCACGAGTTGGGACATCTCCGTCTGCATGATTCTGGCAAAGAGCGGTTATTCATTGATACTGAGTTGAGGGTTTATCAACGAGTAGGCCAATCAACAGCAGCGGAATATAGAGCGCCAGGGTCGACAACTACCCCGACGGAAGAGCGTGAGGCAAATGCATTTGCGGCTGCGCTTCTAATGCCTGCGCCTTTCGTACAGAAGGTCGCGCTAGAGCGAAATTTATGGGATGAACTAGAAGTTGCATCTTTGGCTCGCGCTTTCGGGGTCAGTGAGCAAGCAATGTCTATCCGATTGCAGCAACTGCACGTATTAGAGCTTGCATAGCAGGTGCTCACTCAGAGCTATCCGGCCTAGCTTGGAGTGGGCAAAGGCGCGGGCCACTTCCCGGCAGGGGCTGTGATCGGCGCTACCCGTTGACGTGCTATATGCTGGTGGGATTCTCAAGAGAGTCTACGACGGGCTGCACGACAACGGCGGCGATCCTAACCCCATCCCGTCCTGAAGATTCTGGCAATCCTACTGTCCATCGCTATTGATCAAGCGAGACGGTTTGTACAATCAGCTCGAATTCGGAGAGTAAGTCGGAGTGTCTTTGATGAAGGAAGGCGGACACCGCTTCATTTTCGAGTAGCTTCGCCAGGTAACCTTTCGCCAGTACAAGGTTCAAGACGTCTTGACCATACGTCTGCTCAACTAGTTTGTATTGCCCCTGCAAGTTTGTCATCTCCCGTTCCATCTTTCCCATTTGCTCCTGCGTGACGCCAGTGAGCTTTCGTGGCTTCTTTCCGTCAACAAGTAGGCTGGTTGGGGTTGCGACAAGTAAAGCCTCCGCATACGCGATGGTGAGATTGTTCGCTGAAGCCATCAGTTCGACGCACTCGACTTGTCGCGTTGGCTTCATCTTCCTGATGGCGCGGACGAGCTCTGGGGAGAACTGCCGGTCCTTAAGTAGGTCCGTCGCCTCTGGGCAGATTCCATTTAAGAGATTGACCTTCTTCTGGATATGCGTGACGTCGACGCTGAGCGCCTTAGCCAGCCGCTCCGGTGAAACGCCCCGATCTATCGCTCGTCTCAGCATGAGGTGCTCTTGGATCGTCGACAGGCGATTTATGCGATTGTTGTATGTAAAGCTCTCATCGTCTGTGGCAACAAGACAGGACGCCTCGACGAAGCCTAGCTCCCGAAGAGCGATCAGTCGTATGTGCCCATCTAGAAGTACATGTTGACCGGACTGCTGGTCGGCCGGTGTGATGGAGAGAGGCTCAATCAGTCCGATCTCCTCAATCGAAGACTTGATCTGATTGAATTTTCTCGAGGTGGCGATGCCTTCCGGAGCGCGCCGAGAGGGCAGGATGCAAACCACCGGAACGTTCAACGGCTCAGGAATGAAGCCGAGCGTAACGCCGCTCATCTCAAGGCACCTCCGGGCCATACGCGTTCTGATAGGTTATTTTGGGAGCGTTGCGAGATCTTCGGCGCGCAGAAGATTGACAAAGTTTTCATCGGCGAAGAGCTGCCGTAGGGCTCCCACCACGAACATCAGCCGCTGTTGCGCGAACTCGGCCTTGCGGACCATGGATTTTTGGCGCTCCACCTCATTCTGATACGTGCGGATGAGGCTGGACGAGGAGATGTCGCTAGTGTGCCGCGGCATCCTACGGGAACTTTTCCTGCCGAGTGTCTGGCGACGCTCGATGACTCGACGCGCATCCATGAGCTGCTTGCCCCTCAGCTTTCCCGACTAGTAGGCTTCCTGGAGGGCGGCCTGAATCGCCTTGTCGTCATCGCCAGCGCCTACAATGGCTAGCGCAGCGTTCAGTGGAATGCTTCCTTTTTCGACGGCGACAAGCAAGCGCTCTTCGCCCTGTTGCAGTAGCGTCAGGATTCCTTGGATGTACTGTTGAGTGAGCCCTGTCTTCTCCGCGATGACCTTCGGTGTGTAGCCTTGCTCGTGTAGCTGGCGAATGCCCCCTAGCAGCTCCAGGGATCGACACTGGCGGCGAGCGATGTTCTCGGTCAGGCTCATCAGAAAGGCATCCTCATCGCTAACATGCACGACAAGGGCGGGAATCGTCGTTTCGCCGAGAGACCGGAAAGCTCTCAGGCGCCCCTCACCACAGACGAGCATATATTTCTCGCCGCCATCTGCCGCCAAGCGTGGGGTGACGGTGATCGGCTTTTTCAGGCCAATGGCTTTGATGTTTTCAACGATCTCGCCGAATACCCTTTCCGTTGCGTTCCCGCGTATTTAGGACTTCGACTCGATCGATTGGAATCATGCGAACCTCGGCTGGATGACGCTTTTCGCTCATGCTGCTCTCCTGAGCTTAGAGCGAGCCGCCATGCCATAGAGGTAGTCAAGGTTGTCAAATCGGTAGCTATCCAGTTCTGCCGGATTGCGTTCGGCTAGACTGATGCGAGGCTTGCAGAAGTCGAGGCGTGGGAGCAGGTAGTAGTCCAGTATCGAGTTGTTCTCTTGGCCAAGGCGGACTGCGACAGTAATGTCGGGGGCGAGGCTTGCGTCGAATCGTACCTTCCGGCGGTAATGGCCGGCCGCAGGGGATTGGCACCGAGCAAGGACGATCGAGGCATCAAACTCGCCATTGAGCAAAAGCAAGTCCGTCGCTGGATCGCGGACTACGGTGCCACCGAGCGCGGCTATTCTACGCTCCGTCTCCGTGACAATTTCCGGGTGGAGGTGGCGTAGGAAACGATTGGTTTCTACATACCGGTAATCACGGTCGGGAGTGAAGCCAACCGTCTGATAAGCACGGATGAGGCCCCGGATGGTCACTTCAAACTCCCCCACTTGTGGTCGGCTAAATTCCCCCAGGCAGGACGAGCTGATTATGAGTCGG